>NZ_JAWDKA010000008.1 GCF_032714615.1 Methanorbis furvi | reverse complement strand
AAAAAAACATCACGGAACAGGCGAGAACATCATAGAAATTCCAAAATAATTTTTTCTTCCGTGTTGTTCACGTCTGCTCCGTGATGTTTTTTTTTCGTGCGTCTTCCGTGTATTCCGATTTTCCGTGGGCGGAGCGACGAAGCAGTGGGCGGAGCGACAATGCGATAAACAGGCCGGATGCATTGTAGTTGATGAACCCCCTTATTACCAAAAACATCCAATAAATATACAGTGAATATTCATGACGACCTTACAAGAATATCTTAAAAACTCAGGCGTGTATGAAGACCTCAGCAAAATAATCATCCTGATTGCCGAACAGGCCGTTCCCATCCGGGCAGCCTTCATCAGTAACCAGAGCTATGCCGGGTCAACGAACGCGTCCGGGGAACAGCAGGCCGCAATGGATACCTGGTCTGACACCCATATCACCCGCATGCTCGCAAGAAGCGGGCTTGTGCGGGCGGTCGCGTCTGAAGAGCAGAATGACATCACCACGTTCTCTTCAGCAGCAAAGTACTCGGTCGTGATGGATCCCCTTGACGGCTCGTCCCTCATCTCGGTAAACCTGTGTGTCGGAACAATCGTCGGCATCTACGACGGCGATGTTTTACAGGCAGGAAAAAATCTGAAGGCAGCGTTCTATATGCTTTACGGCCCCATGACCACGCTGACGCTCACGGTCGGGCGCGGGGTTGCGATTTTTGCGCTGAATACAAACGGTGTGTATCAGCTGCTGGAGGACAATGTCAAGATGCCGGAAGGCAACCTCTACGGCTCGGGCGGGCTTCGCACCGAGTGGCTGGCGGAACATACGAAGTACATCGCAGAGATCGAAGCTGCCGGCGGGAAAAACCGGTACTCAGGCTCGTTTGTTGCCGACTTCCATCAGGTGCTGAAGTACGGCGGCGTGTATGCGTATCCGCCAACCGAAAAGTCGCCGGATGGAAAACTGCGGCTGGTGTTTGAGGCAAACCCGATCGGATTCATTGCAAGTCAGGCAGGAGGCGCGGTCTCAAACGGCGTGTCAAGCACTCTTGCAATTATCCCAACCAAAGTGCATCAGCGGACGCCGATTTATGTCGGCAGCCGCGGTATGATTGAAGCGATCGAAAAAATTCACCGCGCGTAAGGTATGGCAACGACAATTTCAGTGTGTGCTCTGCCGCTTGGCGGCGTTGCAGGGTCGGTAACCGTATTTCCTGATGTTCTGCAAAAGGCATCAAAGGTTCTCAAGGAGGCGGAAGGAACTGTTCTGACCGACTCCCTGGTAACGCATGTGGCTGACTGGCTTGTTTTCGTGATGGTGCATCAGGAAGGAGGGGCGTCGCCGGTTATTGCTGCGCTGAAGGATGCGGCGATCAAGGCGGCGACGGAGACTTCCGAGAAACGAAGACTCTTGATCCGTGACGAAATACCGGTACTGACCGGCCTTTCATTTACGGAACGCGAGAGTGAGGCTTTTGTGCTGTTCCTCGCGGGAGCTGCGGCCCCGCAGTTCTGGAATCCTGTTCTTCTCGCACAGTTTGCTGATCCGTTTACGACGAAATCGCTTGTCGGTGAAACCAAATTTGTGTTCTGCACTGAGGATGCATCGATGTTTCAGATGCCGCAGGACCTCCATCGCCTGATAACCGCAGCAAAAACTTCGGCAATCATTGGCGTTGCAGCTGACGCTGACACGCCCGCAGCAGCTGCCGCGGCAGGAGTTGTCATGCTCGCGCGGGCGGAATCCCCGTACCCGAGCACGAGCGAACTCTGCGGCGTGTTTGCCAAACCAAAAATTTCGCCGAATGGCGTTCTCATGCCGGTGAGTCTCTGTGACGGAGGAAATGTTGCGTCAGGTATTGTGCCGGTTGTCGCTCTCGGCTTTTCGGTTGCGAACGGAAAACTTTCAGGACCAGTGGATCTGTTTGACAATCCTGCGTTTGCAGCTGCAAGAATTTTTGCGGGAAAAATTTCCTGCCGGTAATTTTTTTGAAACGCGAATAGCGCGAATAAAAAATCGCCAATGGCGATTTTTCAAAACTACTAAAATTATTTTTTTGAAGCAGATCTATTCATTCAGAGAAGTATCGAAAAATCGAAATTTTCATTTTATTGAAAAATCGCCATTGGCGATTTTTTTATTCGCGCTATTCGTGCTATTCGCGTTTCAAAAAAAAAAATTAGTAATCGGTCTTTGGCTCAGTACGACCGCCGCGGCGTTTCATCTCAGGCATCGGCAGCTCGCTGCGGATATCAATAACCTCATCCTGCATCAGCTCGCCGCGCAAGCGGAGAAGCTCAGCAAGAACCTCCTCCACTCCCTCGCCCGAAACCGTCGACATATTAAAACGCTCCTCGGACTTTTTCAGATCTGCCTTGTTCACAACCGTAATCATCGGAACCGTCACAATTCCTGCAATCTCCTCGCGAAGCTTCTGCTGTGCCTCAACCGAGTACCCGCAGTGCTCGCTCGCATCAATCACAAACAGCACCAGATCCGCAACATACACCAGAGCATTCAGTGCCTGCTTCTCAATCACATTCCGCTCCTCGTCAGTCCGGTCAAGAAGACCCGGCGTATCGATAAACTGAATGCGTCTTCTTCGTTCCGCATTCCGGTGGCCTACAATGACTCCCTTCGTTGTAAACGGATACGACGCAATCTCGGGTTCTGCACTTGAAACCAGACGAATGAACGACGACTTGCCGACATTCGGATAGCCCGCGACCACAATCGTAAACTCCTCAGGACTGATCACCGGCAGTTTCCGAAGCACATTTCTCACATCATTCAAATAGCGAAGAGCCTCATCCGCGCGGTGCACAATGGATGCAATTCGCGCGACCGCACGCCTGCGTTCCGTCAGCGTATCCGCACGCCGCATTCCGCGGGAGATGCCTTTTCCCACATCACGCACATTCTTCGCAGCCCAGCCGACCATCCCAAGAGCCTGGCGGAGATTATCCATGCCAAACAGAATGTCGCACAAATCGCGATAAAATGGCGGCAGCTGTTCAAACTCGGGGAAACTCTGAATAATGCTTACCAGTTTATCATGGGTCGCCTGGGTGATGGCACGAACGAAGTCCTCGTTTGCCCGGTTTTTATTGCCGCTTTTTTCCTGCATCTTTTTTGCAGCACGACGGAAGCTGCGGTCCAGAAGCTCCTCGGCGGTGGGGACGGTGGGGATATTATCAAAATACATTTTCGTTGAATCACTCGATTTCTTTATTAGGGTGGCGCTCTGAACAATCAGTATGGATTTGTCACTGATCCAAAAAGATATCCTTATTACTCTTATCTCGCTTTATCATCAATATTCGCATCCGATAAAAGGAGAAGAAATAGCTGATATCATCAAGCGTAATCCCGGAACGGTGCGCAATCAGATGCAGGCGCTCAAAGCGCTGGGTCTGGTGGACGGCGTTCCCGGACCCAAAGGAGGGTATCATCCAACCTCCCGCGCCTACACCGAGTTGCATGTAACCGCTGACGACTCGGAGAGCGAGGTCGCCATTTTACGCAATGGAGAGATCACGGAGGGCGTGCGGGTGAATGAGATCGATTTCACTACGCTCACGCACGCTGACCTCTGTCATGCGCTGATCAAGGTTATCGGCAATGTCAGAGTGTTTGAGGTTGGTGACAAAGTAACGATCGGTCCAACGCCGGTCAACAAGCTGCTGATCAAAGGAGAGGTCTTTGGAAAGGATGAGATCAACAGCGCTCTGTTGATCTCAACTTCAGAGATGACCTCTCTTCCAAAACTTGCGATCAGAGAGTATATGACAACTCCTCTCGTCGCTCTTGAGACTGATATGACGATCGCGTATGCGATGAAGACGCTATTGCAGCGGAGGATTCACGGCGCTCCGGTTATTGAAAACGGTCAGCTGCTGGGAATTGTTACGCAGACCGATATTGTTGCGGCAATCGATCGCGGAGTTTTGATGGAGGCGTCCGTTGGCGAGATTATGGTGCGCAATGTGGTGACAATTCCAGGAGATATGCGGCTGTATGAGGTCATCCGCAGGTTTAAGGAGCAGGATATCGGCCGGGTTATTGTGATGGAGGAGGAGAAGCCGATCGGTATTCTCACGCATTCGGATATTATTCGGGTGTTTCCGACTCTTTGAAATTATTTCGTCGCTCCTTCGTTTCGTAGCTCCGCCCACGGAAAATCAGAAAACACGGAGCTTCACGGAAAAAAACAACACGGAGCAGACGTGAACAACACGGAATTTGAAAATATTTTTTTTATTTTTTTATGTCATGAAAATATTTCTGCGATAATTTTTCCAGAAAAATTTCCGAAACAAAACCAATAAAATATTTTGTGATATTACAATAATTCATTTCCGTGATGTTCACGTCTGCTCCGTGATGTTTTTCCGTGTGTTCAGTGTCTTCCGTGGGCGGAGCTACGAAGCGGCGGAGCAGAACATAAGAGGTGAAGCCAGTACATTCAAAACGGATAAATACTTTCGTCCTCAATACAAAACTACTGATTACAATGAAGAGCGAGCAGTTTACCCATTCTATCCGGAAAAAGAGAGTGATGAGCACTGATGGAAAAATTATCGGTCAGATCAAGAACATTACTTTTGACAGTGCGACCGGGCAGCTGCTGAATCTTTTAGTGCGCCCTGACCAGATGTTTGACACATCCGGCTACAAACTTGACGGCGAAGCTATCACGCTGCCGTTTGAGGCGGTAAAAGATATCACCGACTTTATTGTCGTTGACCGGTATATGCTGCGGTAAAGCAGAAAATTTTCAAAAATAGTATTTTCTCCACAGATCTGTTGGAGAATCTCTTCATGATTTTTTCAGGGGAAGTATCTGGCAAGAGCGTCAGCTGTTCCTTCGCCGAACGGTTTACTCATGACACAGTCAGCAGCAGCTCGCGCTTCAGGACTTGCGTTTGCCGGAACAACTCCGGTGCCTGAGATCTTCAGCATCGAGACATCGTTGATTGAATCTCCTGCGGCAAGAAAATCTGCGGGTGTAAGTCCCATCAGCTCTGCGAGTTTTTCAAGAGCCGCACCTTTGGAGAGTCCTTCTGACTGGAGATGAATGGCAAATCCGGTGTCAACTACCTGCACCGGCATATCTGCAAGCAGTTTTTGTATTTCGTTCACATCAGCGTCGCGGGCGAATGCGACGTCTGAGTACCGGTAGTCATTGCTGTAGAGACGAAGCTCCTCACCTTTCGGCTGGAATGTGTCGATGATTCGCTTATATGCGGCAAAACAGAGTTCGCGATCTCCGGCAGAGTGGCGGTCTCCGGTATAGCCGTGACGGTAAACCCCGCCGTTTTCTGCGATCACGTCGCCTTCGGTTCCGATCATTTTGGAAAGCGCATCAATAAAACAGAGGGTGTTGCCGGATGCGAGAACTACCGGAATGCCTGCATCCACAACTCTGCGGATCTCTTCAACCGCACGGGTAGAAAGACGACGTCGATCGTCAGTGAGGGTTCCGTCGATGTCGGTGATGAAGGCTTTGAGCATGAAAAATATATTTGGGTCGGCAGTATTTATTCTCTGCCGGATGATGGTCAGGACACAAAAATGGGTGGAGGGTCATTGACAACAAAACCTATTATCTCAACTCCCCCATTATCTGATTACTATGCAGACGATGGATCAGAGGCCGCAAAAAACGAGCATCACCGTCTCAGCGCACATTAAAGAGCGTGTCTGCTCCAGAAAACGCGGCAATCAGACCTATGATGATGTACTGAATGTTCTGCTCGATACAGTTGACGCAGGGGACAAAGGAGATGAGCAGGGAGTGGTGTTTCTCCACACAGTCTATGTAAACGGGGAGTTAAAAAAGCTTAAACAGCCAATTATCCTGAAAATGATGATTCAGGAGGATAATTCATATGTTCTTGCAAATGAAGAGTTCTCTTTCCTCATATCATGTAACTCAATTGCTGATGGTTTGGAAGAAGGCCGTCGCATGTTTGAGGAGGATTATGCAATTTACACAAATCCGGAAAATCAGGTTCATCCATTGGCAAAAAAACGTGCTGAGATGTTACAGTCAGTAATCTAGTGGTAATTCCAAATGGCAGTGTTCAAAGCAAAAAAAGTGTCTGCGGCTCTGGAAAAGAAAGGGTTTCAAAAACTATCGGGAAATACGAATCACTGCAGGTATGAATTTTATATGAATGGAAAACCATCGGGAGTGAAAACATATCTCAGTCACAATAAACAAGAGATTACGGGGGATTTACTCGCATGGATGTCAAAAGAGATGCATCTTTCCAAAGATGAGTTTCTTGAGATGATCTCCTGCGTAATCGGATATGATGAGCTTGTTGCCCGTTATGCTGCTCTCGGTCTTCTTCAGAAGGACTAAGTTCTCTTTTATCCAATTTCCAAAAAAAGTATTGAGATAATCCCACAGGACTCTTCAGCAGGGTTTGATACCTGCAGTTTCGACCATAAACGTCGCCTCTCCTTCAGGAAGGTTCGGGCTGTCCACGAGTCTTGCGATACGTTTGCCTGCCTTGCTTTTGCGCAGATACAGTCTGAACGTCGCCGAGTGGCCGACGATGTTTCCGCCGATCGGTTTGGTCGGGTCGCCGAAGAAGACGCCCGGGTTTGACATGACCTGATTTGTCACAATCGCAACCGCATTCAGATCGTCCACCAGCTTGAAGAGGTCGTGCAGGTGACGGTTCAGCTTCTGCTGACGGCCTGCAAGGGTTCCGCGGCCGGCATACTCTGCACGGAAGAGACCGGTCAGGGAGTCAACAATGATCAGCTTTACCGGCATATCGCTGTCCTTCAACTCATTTGAAAGATCGCGTGCCGAGTCGATCAACAGCATCTGATGATCTGAGCTGTGAGCGCGGGCAACATGGATGTTTGCGAGGAAATCTTCGACGCTCGGAATCTCATAGCCTTCGGGAAGCGGCTTCTCGAACTCAAGACCAGCGACCATCTGTTCGATACGTTCAGGGCGGAAGGTATTTTCCGTATCAATATACAGACAGCTGCCGCCAAGACCGCCGACCTCGCGGGGAAGCTGGCAGTTCACCGCAAGCTGGTGAACAATCTGCGACTTTCCGGAACCGAACTCGCCATAGAACTCGGTGATCGCCTGCGTCTCAATGCCGCCGCCTAAAAGCTCGTCCACCTCAGGAACAAATGTACTGAGCTTGAGAATCTCCTGACGGCGTGCAAGAACATCAGTTCCGGTTTTGAACCCGCCGATATCTGCGATCTCGCGTGCGGCTTTGATGATCTTTTTTGCCGTTGACTCACCGATCTCTGCTGCCTCGGAGAGGTCAACCGGTGCTGCGGTTGCAATGCTTTCAACAGTGATGTAGCCTGCCTCGCGAAGGCGGTCGGCAGTTGCCGGTCCAACGCCCGGGATGTCCTCAATATCAGTTGCTGTCATATCTTCTTTTCTCCTTTCTTTGATGTTGTTGAGATATACTATTAACATCGACAGACCGGCATATAAACCCCAGACCGCGTGGGGTGAAAGTGCTCCTTTTTGTCTTCATCAGCTTTGATCATACATTCGTTTATTGGTAAACACTGTTGGGGATTGGTCAGCTCCGCCCACGGAAAATCGGAAAACACGGAGTTTCACAGAAAAACATCACGGAGCAGACGTGAACAACACGAAAGAAAAATTATTTTGGAATTTTTGTTATGTCCTTGTTTGCTCTATGATCTTTTTTTGTGAAATTTCCGTGATGTTCACGTCTGCTCCGTGATGTTTTTCCGTGCGTTTTTCCGCGTATTCCGATTTTCCGTGGGCGGAGCAACAAAGCGCAACCGCGACCAAGCACGCAAAATAGTCACCATCCATACCCTCATATGCAATCTCATCCCACCCTAACACATGCCAGAAACCAACGACGCATCCTTCAAATCCGCACTACTCAGCGCAGCAGGAGATCTCGCAAAAAATCCGGTGATCGGCCCCGTCATCGAACAGGTCGCCTACGACTTCCTCTCCTCCCCGGAATGCCGCGACGCATTCGCCGCATATGCCAAACGGCGAATAAAAGAAAAAGTCGGACTCTGAAAAATCAGAGCCGCAAAAGCCGCTCGCGAAGGGCGGCCGGCGAAAGTTCCTCGACCTCTGCCTCCTCAACCAAGATGCGGGAGTTTGTGCACAACCCGGAAACTCTCGCCATCGCTGCCGGAGGAAGTGTGGTATCGCCGGAAAGAATCCGGGCGCATGTACCGTCATCAATCGTCAGCCCTTCCGGTCGCGGAATGATCATGCCTGCGGCGGTTCCAAAAACTCCATGGCAATCGCGTTCCCGCAGAACCGAACCGCGCCCGACCGACAGCTCAATCTCGCCGTACTTGTTCAGCTTCGCCTGGGCATTGATCACCTCCAGCAGATCTCCGGCAACGACTGCGGCGTCCGCAGCCTCATTCCAGCAGGCAACATTGACAAAGGATGTGCCGTTCTCGCTGCCAAGTCTCACATTTTTCACGCGTGACTCATTTCCGCGTCTGGTGACAAACGTCCTGACCTGCGAAACAGAAAGTGCAACGCCCGTAACAACAGAGGTCTGACCTTCGACGACATCCCCTGCATCGCACGAGAGGACAGATATGTCATCGTGCGGCGTAATCACCACATCCTCGCCTGCCACGTACTCAACCACATCCTCCTCCTCTTTTCTGGTAAGACCCGCAAAACTCACGGACATTCCCTCTGCGAGCTCCTCGAAAACTTCAGGCGACCAGGTGATAATCCGTGCCGTCCCGGATGAATCCCCCACAATTATCTCCAGAAGCTCAGACGTTGAGCCGTCGCGGCGGGGAATCTCGCGAACCGGTGCGATGAAAAGGATTTTTGCTGCGAGCGGGACCTTCATCATCTCTGACTTCGGCGGCCGTTTCGTCTCAACGATTCGTACCTGACTGGGCCGGAGAGCAGCGCAGGTCACCTCGTTCCGGTATCCGGGACGCGGCTTTGCAATCACCTCAACAACCGAGCCAACCTCAAGCTCAGAGACTGCTGCGGCCTGGGCATCCCAGAGCGTCATCTTCACGGTTCCCGTCGGGTCTCCAAGAATCATCGAGGCAACGAGTCCCGGCTCAGCCTCCTCGCCCTCTCCCCCTCCCCCGCCCTCGCGGGCGAACTCGCGGGGAGGAGTTATCTCCAGAATTTTTCCAAAAAAAGATACGAGTGCGGTCGTAGTGGTTTTGATCGCGCCAATTCTGATATGGCTTCGTCCGAGTTCTTCCACCACCAGCATCGCAGCGCAGACTTCATCAACTGCGCCGCCAAGCTGCTCACACTTGTTCTCCACCCGCTCATCAAACGCTTCTTTGGTCAGCAGGTCAGAGACAAGTGCGTAATGCATGATTATTTCCTGTGCCAGGACGGGTAAACAACCGTTGCCGTCATGTCCTCATAGGTTTCGGCACGGCGCATCAGCTCTGCCTTATCGCCGTTCACGAGAACCTCAGGACACCGCGGACGGCTGTTGTACTGCGAAGACATTGCATAGCCATATGCTCCTGCATCGAGAACCGCGACGATATCACCGGTCACGGTCTCCGGAAGGTTCCGGTCTGCTGCAAGAATATCGCCGGTCTCGCAGATCGGGCCGGTAACCGTTGCCGTGATTGTTGCGGGAGCGTCGGCTTTGTTGGCAACAACAACCTCGTGCCAGGAGTCGTACATCGCCGGGCGGATGAGGAGATTGAATCCTGCGTCCACATTGATGAAGGTCTTGTGAACGCGTTTGACCGAGTTGACCTTGGTCAGAAGCACGGTCGACTCGCCCACCATCCAGCGTCCGGGTTCGACCCAGAACGCAGGAGAGATTCCTGCTTCTTTGCAGGCCGCAACAAACACCGGCATAACGGCTGCTGCATACTCTTCCGGCGTTGGAGCAGCGTCCGGGTTTTCTCCGCGGTGATAGGGAATACCGAGTCCTCCGCCGAAGTCCACGAACTCCAGCTTCACGCCGAGTTTGGTGATTTCTTTTGCCACCTTCATAATGACGCCGCAAGCGATGGCGAAGGGTTCGATCTCAAGGATCTGGGATCCGATATGACAGTGCATGCCGACCGGAGTGATGTACTTGCAGGCAAGGGCTTGTTTGTATGCGTCAAGAATCATCTCCGCCGGAATACCGAACTTGCTGTTTTTGATGCCGGTTGCAATTTTTGGGTGCGTCGGGACGTTGATCTCCGGGTTGACACGGAATCCGATCTTGATGGGTTTTTTCAGCTCCTGCGTGATTGCGTCAAGCTGGTGAAGTTCGTCGACCGAGTCAACCGAGATTCTGATGCCGTGTTCTACTGCGGCACGAAGGTCTGCTTGGGTCTTTGAGCTGCCGTTGAAGAGCAGTTTGTCGGTTGGCATGCCGCCTTCCAGGGCTGCACGCAGTTCGCCGAGCGAGAAGACGTCAGCACCTGCACCTTCGCGTGCGAGGGTCTGGATGAGGACCGGGTTTTCGTTTGCTTTTGCGGCGTAGAGCAGCTGGACGTTGTCGACGTATTTTTTGAGGGCTGCTTCAAAGCGGCGGTAGTTTTTGATCACATGGCGTTCGTTGGTGACATAGAGCGGGGTGCCGAACTTTTCGGCGAGCCAAACAGTGTCAACGTCGCCGCAGTAGAGGTGGCCGCTTTTGATTGCGAGGGATTCCGGGAGTTTCATTTCAGGTACCTGTGATGCCGAGTTTTTTCATGCGTTCGATTGCTTCGTTGATGCGCCCGACGGGTCTGGTGATGGCGAAGCGGACGTAGCCTTCGCCGTTTGGTCCAAATCCGGTTCCGGGAGTGACAACGATTCCTGCTTCGTTGATCATTTTTGAGGTGAACTCAACTGCGTTCGGGACTTTCATCCAGACGTAGAACGTGGCTTTGGGGACATGGACTTTGAATCCAAGGGACTGTAAGCCTGCGACGAGTGCGTCGCGGCGTTCCTGATAGATGGCACAGGCTTGCGCCACGCAGTCCTGGGGACCGGTCAGTGCGGTGATTGCGGCACGCTGGATTGCGTCGAATGCGCCTGAGTCGATGTTGGTTTTGACGCGGCCGAATGCGCCGATGAGGTTGGCGTTGCCGACGGCCATGCCGATACGCCATCCGGTCATGTTGTAGGTTTTGGAGAGTGAGTGGGTCTCGATGCCGACGTCCATTGCTCCGCTTGCTTCAAGGAAGGAGGGGGCGATGTAGCCGTCGTAGGAGATTTCGGAGTAGGCGTTGTCATGGACGACGATGATGTCATGGTTTTTGGCAAATTCTACGGTTTCGTCGAAGAATTTCATGGGGGCTACTGCGCCGGTAGGGTTGTTGGGGTAGCCGATGAACATGAGTTTTGCGGTTTTGAGTACGTCTTTTGGGATTGCGTCGTAGTCAGGCAGGAAGTTGTTGCCTTCAAGAAGCGGCATGAGGTGACATTTTCCTTCAGCAAAGAGGGTTGAGGTTTTGTAGACCGGGTAGCCGGGGTCGGATGCGAGGACGTATTCGCCCGGGTTGACGAATGCTTCGGGGATGTGGGCGATGCCTTCTTTGGATCCGATTAAGGCGAGTACTTCTTTGACGGGATCAAGGGTGACGCCGAACCGGTTCTTGTACCACTGGGCGACTGCTTTGCGGTAGTCGAGCATGCCGAGGTAGTCGGGGTAGTGGTGGGTGGCTGAGTCGCGGGCTGCTTCGCAGAGCGAGTCAACGATGTGTTTGGGGGTCGGGAGGTCAGGGTCCCCTACACCGAGGTCGATAAGGTCAACGCCTTCGGCACGTTTCTGTGCTTTGATGGCGTCGATCTGGGCAAACAGATAGGGTGGTAAGTTGTCCAGGCGTTTTGCGTACATTATGTAAGTATGTTAGCGTTTGACATAGTTAAGAGTCACGGAAAGGGTGGTGTTTGCTTGAGTCTGCTGTCTGATTACCGCTTCGCAGCTCCGCCCACGGAAAACCAGAACACACGGAAATTTTACGAAAAAAACATCACGGAGCAGACGTGAGCAGCACGGAAATTTCACAAAAAAAGATCATGGAGCAAACAAGGACATAACAAAAATTCCAAAATAATTTTTCTTCCGTGTTGTTCACGTCTGCTCCGTGATGTTTTTTCCGTGATAATTCAGTGTGTTCCGTTTTTCCGTGGGCGGAGCTACGACGAACAAAAAATAAAAAAATAATTTCACAGCCGAAGCTTCTCCCGCATCTCCTCAGGCACGGAGACAACCGGACGCCTGATGCCGTGCGCTTTGAGAGCACTCTCGACCGAGCTGCGGGAACAGCCGACCCGCACAGAAATCTCCCGCACGGAGAGACCTTCCTGCACATAGCCCCAGAGGATGCGGCGGTCAACCAGCTCAGGATACTGATGCCAGATCATTCCTCCTCCTCGAGGACTCGGATGACGGTGGTTTTACCGGGTTTATACCTAACCCGAACAAAGGCTTCCGCCTCATTTGCCGGAAGTTCGCGGAACAGATCGCCCAGATTCACAAACTCAGCGGGGCGAAGCCGGTCAGCGCCCGCAACTTCGCGGGAAAGTTCATACAGCTTTCTTCGTCCAACAAATCGCTCCGCATCGGTTGCACGAATGCGGACGACTGCGTCGTAGATCGCGGGAAGGGCCGCACGAAGGGCAGCTCCGTCTACGAACCTGACCGGAACTGCCGGAGTCTGGATGCTGAAAGCATCAGACACCAGATGCTCGTCCTCGATCATCTGAAGAATCTCCTGATGACGGGCGTTGAGCAGTTCTGCGGCTGCGGTCAGAAGATACTCGATCTCCTGATGCCAGTAAGCAGATGCATAGGCATCTGCTTCAACTGCGGGACAGGGATAGGTTGCCGCGACACAGTCGAGAAGTTCGCTTGCGAGCTTCATTGTCTGTTCTCACCTCCCGTTTTCTCGACATTTCTGCGGAGAATGATAGCATTTGCCTCTCTTCTGCATCGGCAAAAGCTTTGCAGAAGATACTGCTCTTCAGGACTGGTCCGATACGCGAAACAGCCGCAGCGGGGACAGAGCAGAATCGGTTCGGTCGCCGGCAGTTCGTCGCCGAACTCAGGGATCCGAACCGCAGTCCCGCAGGAGGGACAGGTGTAGGTAGTCTCGCGGTAGTCAGTCATCAGAGACCTCCTTGTAGGTCAGGCGTTTGACGATGCGGCTGATGGTGGTGTGGCAGACGCCAAACTCGCGGGCAAGTTCGGTGAAGGAGGCAGACTCTTCGCGGTGACGCCTGCGGATTTCGCGAACTGCGGGATCGTCGAAGAAGCGAACACGATTCTTTCGGTTTTCTTCGGGTCGGACGAGTCTGAGGTTTTCAAGCCGGCAGTCAAAGCGGTTGTGGTTGATGTGGTCAACTTCAAGTGCGTAATCGACCGGGATTGCGAGGATGCCGTGCGCCGCAACCCAGATTGCACGATGCTTTTTGACATGGATGCGGACGCCTTTGACGATGACGTCTGCTTCGAGGTAGCCGTTCGGTTTTACGCGGAAGGGGACGAGGCGTCCGGTGCGGCGGTTGGTGATCTGGCCGCTGGCGAAGTCGTAGATCCATTCGCCGGTTGCGTGTTTGTACCATGCTGCGTAGTCGCCTGCGTGGATGAGGGGCGGCGGGGAGTAGCGTGTTGAGGGAGGGGAGATGAGGGAGAGGGCGGTGGTCATGGGTTTTCCTCCAGATAGGTGCGGGTGCGGGTTTCGGTTCGGTATGCGAGGAGTTCAGGTCGGTAGAGGGTTTCATACTCGCCTGCGAGTCGTTCGAGGTCGGAGGTTTCGGGGACGATTCCGGTTCTGTTGTACATTTCGCTTTTGAGTTCTTCGATGAGTGCTTCAAGGGCGATTTTGCTGCCTTTCATGGCGATTGCAGGGAAGGCGAGTTCGCTGAGGAGTGCGAAGAATACTGCTTCGGTCCGGTTTTTGTCGGTTGCGAGTTTGCGGATTTTTTCAATCCACTCTCCGGTGTTGAGTCCGTAGAGGGTGGTTTTTGCGACTGCGGCGATGTATCCAGAGCGGGTGGTGAAGCCTGCACTGTGGATGATTTCGTCGAGAAGATCGTTTTCTTCTTTGGTGAGTATCAGGTAGATGTGTTTTCGCATGATGATCTTGTGATGGAAAATTGATGCCACTTCTCACTTCTCACTTCTCTGGACCCACAACTGTTTGATGAGGGACTTGCACTCGTTCTTCTTCCCAGACAATACACACATTTATATACTTTTAGAAAGAAATATATAACACGAGAGTACTTACGGAGCACTGTTGTGTGTTTTGTGAGTGTGCGGGATTTTTTTTGGTTTGTGCGTTTGTTATTTTTGGATTGAGAAGTGAGAGATGGTATCATTTTGGTGGTTCAAAAAGGGTGAGTGACCGTTTCGGTTGTTGTCCGATACGGTGATTAGGTGGTGACGACAAATGAGTGAGTGTCTGTTCTGTTTCCTGCTTTGACTCGGGGAATGGGACGGACACGGTTTTTTGTTGTCATGGTTCCTTTTTGATCTGTGCAAGTCCTGTTTTGAGGATATGGCGGATGGCGTCGCTTCGTGCCATGCCGGTTGTGCGGATGGTGCTGACGATTTCGGCTGCCATTTCTTCGGTGGTGAGGACGTGGATGTTTACGGTGTAGGTCTGGCGGGAGGTTTCCTGCATGAGTTGACCGAGGTTTTTGCGGATTCGCATTCTTTGCTGTGTCATGGTAGTTTCTATGTGTGCGGCTGTGTTTTTTTGGGGGTGCCGCTTCCCCATTACTCTATGGGCTTTGCTTTGGTTTAACGAGTGGTTTTTCTGACACGTTTTGGTTGGTTTTTTGTGTTTTTGTGCGGTTTATGTGGCATTGTCCTGCTTTCTGCGGTACTTTTGCGTGTTCCCGCGTCTGCAATTTTTTTCAAAGGGCGTTCGCTTTTTGGAACTGTTTTTGGTTTTCTTTTGATGGTTTTTGTGCCGGGAGTTTGTGTCCCGTTTCCCTTGGTTGCACCGGATGGATTTTGTCCCGGCTGTCCTCAGCAGGGAATCCATGATGACATCCGGGCTCAGAGGATCTGTTCGCTCGTGATCGTGAGGCTTGTTCGCTGTTTTGGTTCCCGGGTGGGGTTTTGCGACCGGAGCTTCTCAGGATTGCTGCTGTGGGGTGGTTCTTCTTTGGGCATTGGTTTGATGCTAAGGAGAACTGGTACTGATGTGATTGGCGGGAAGGGTATATGAAAGGAGGGGCGCGTGGGGTGAAAGTGCTCGGGGGGGTGGAAAATTGTTATCGCATTTCTGATGAAATCAGGAAGTTCAAATCATATAAAAATCAATATACCAAACTAATACTCTGAAAAATCTCAGAAAAAAACATGGAAAAGATCAAAACACACACTCATATGCAAAATGAAAAAATGGAGATAATCATCGAGGGATATCTATCTCTGCAAGATACTCCTCTATCTCCAGCTGATAATTCCCGCTTCTATTTTTAAGATCTTTGTATAATACCTTAATTCCGGCATTTGCGTACTCTTCAGCGATTTGAAGAATTTCTTTCTCATTTTCTAAAACATCAATGGATTTTTTATCATACACGGCAAGAGATTTCAAGAGCACTTCATCAACTTCTTTCAGATAATCAGTTCTAAAATAGCCATCTCTTGAGGCAAGAGGCTTTCGTGGCAATCCATTTTTTAATGCATATGCAATGGCAAAGAGAAATAGATCGGAATTGCTTTTTTGGGCAAAAAAAGGAGAAAGTGATCCTAAACCCGTCTTGTCATTATATTTTTCCCGATCATTCGCATCAATATATACCCTATCAACTTCATTAAATGGCATCTTATATTTCTCCGACAGTGATTAATCTTGTTTCAGCTTCATCAGGAGAGAGCTCATACGTATATTTTTGACTTGCAATTGGCTCTATGACTTCCCGGATATTATCAGAGTACTCATCAGGAGTAAACAGCAAAATCATTTGTTTATCTTTACTCACATCGGCCAAAGCTCTTCCAAATGCCGCACGTTGTTCACTTGAAATTCGAGCAACTGGAGTATCAATAATAATTGGAGCCTCAAAACCAGATACCTTATGCAAGGCCATGGTAAATGCCAAGGCCAATAACTCGTTTTCTGCTTTACTAATACTCCCTAACACAGGCACATCATTCATGTCATAGAGCATGACACTGTAATCTTTTTCAATCTTAATTTCTTTAAAAGTCGACTTTTTCCAGATCATTTTAAAGAAAGCAGTATTAGTTTCCGTCTGAATATCATTACGAATATCATTCAAAATGTTCTCACGAGACTTATCTAAAATGCGGATTGCCTCTCCACATATCTCGTAAGATTGTTTTGATCTGTTTTTTTTATCCACTTTTGACGTTTCACGGTCCAAGTTCCTTTCAGCCTTATCAAATTCAATCTTGAGGCGATCTATTTCACTATCTAATGATCCCAAAGTTCGTACGGCATTGTATTTTGCCGTCTCTCGATCCTCACGTTCCTCCTGAAGTTTTCTGACCTTACCGTCGCTATAATTTTTTATGGAAAATGAAAGTTCACCCTTCCTTGCGTCAGCACTACTCAATTGCTCTTCATGCCGGTTGATACGTTCGGTAATCTCATCCAATTTATCTGGAAAAGATTCCTGGAACTCACGAATTGTATTGCCAAGTAACCAATCGATACCAAGTAACTCACTTGAAGTGGTCGTTGACATAGTATATGATTTCAAAAGGTTATCAATAAAGATCTCTGAGTTGGAATCAAGCTCACGTCCGCAGATGCTGCAATGATGTAATCGTTTAATTTCCTCAACAACATCCTTATTTTGTACTACGGGAATTTCTTTAGTTTGCCTCTTGCGATTAATTTCGCTCTTCAGAAGTATCATTGGTTGATAAAACTGCCATTTGATAAAATACTCATATACCTTATCACTTTTTGTTTTTTGATCTATAGATTGGGCTGATGAGATTGATGTTATATCCATATCGACTTTTAGTAAATCTGCTTCAATTTTCTTGATATCTGGAGTATGGATTAGCTCACTGCTAAGTTCCTGCAATCTTTTTTTATGATCCTCTATGATCTCCTTTGTTTGGGTGCGCTTCCTTTCATTTTCCTCCAACTTATTTTTGAAATCGTCACGTATTTCACCTAAATTTTCAATGGATAGATTTCCACCCTTTATTTGTTTTCGGAACTCAGTTTGAAGTGTGTCCAATCGACGTCTCATATCATCCAACTGGTCCAACTTGGAAATCCTTGCAATTGCAGTCTCAATTTTCCCCCCAGAACTATCCCTAAAATAATTATCCAGCCGCTCACCATCAAAAAGGAAATATTCACTAATTTCTTTTGGGACAAAACGCGATATCAAATTATTTGTACTTTCTGTGTCCTCGATTTCCCATGGATTCGCTCCGCCAAAACTCTGAAAAACAGATAATTTTGAATTTTCGGGACGAGGTACTCGCATTGAGGGGGATGTTGGATTAGATGCAGTTAGATCAAAATTCTGAGTCCTTTTGATGATGATTGTCTCCTTGTTAGTGGGATTTTGGATATGTATCTCCACAGAGACGGTTTCTTGTCGTTTACCTGAATTCCAACATGCTTTGTTAAGTATTGGCATACTTTGGTTCTTTATCGAGAGATATGGTTCTTCATTATAAAGACACCAATAAATTGCATTCAGAGTGTTGGTCTTTCCAACTCCATTTTTTGCAATGAAAAGATGAAGATCATTTTCTCCGCGTTTTTTAAATTCGACTTCGATATTTTTATGTTGGCGATAATTGGAAATTAAAATCTTCGTAATTCTCATATTATTCAGTTCCTTTCTCGCATCTTTTCTCAGAACATTTAAGAATTAAGTCTTTGTATGCTTCTTTATATCTCATTTTTTCTTCCAACTCAAGATCCCATAATCCCAATAGGAGGGCCTCCATCTCATCATCTGTTTTATTTTTCTGTATCTCCTCTCGAATTCTTACAGGCCCTGTTTTTGTCATTATTTCACCTAACGTGTCTCCATTATTTCAATAGATAATACCTAGCTTACCGAATTGATAAATATTGTGATATGTTTCATACATACAATTGAGACAATATTTCGTCACTATTTTGAGCACTCACACCAATGTAGCGGGCACGGTTCAATTCACTTGGAAGAATTGTACGAACACCATTCAAATTTTGACAGACAATAAAGTCATAAACTGTGGCCATCTCTTTTCCAGGAAAGTTTCGAATCAGTCTCCCCAATCTCTGAACATATTCACGTGGATTAGTACTGCTTGCAAGTATAATTCCTGTGTCTGCTGAAGGGATGTCAACTCCCTCATTTAGACACTGCATCGCCACAAGAGCTTGATATTTACCAGACTGTAAATCTCGAATTATTTCGTCACGTTCTGAGAGCCCGCATCCATTTTTGGCTGGCTTTGCACCTTCGGATTGGGTGAATTGATGATGACGGATGTTATGCGAATCCAAGATGGAAAGTATGGAAGAGAACTGGCCAGGATCTACAAATATGAGTGTATTCATAAGTGTTTTTGAGATATCTGAGAGTAATCTTTCAAACATGGGATATTTCTCATCACAGTTTTTAACAATATTAGCACGCTTAATAAGGAGTTTTTCTAAAATATCGCGATTTACATCTTTATCGGGATCACCATGATAAAATCGAGCGTTCTGAATTTGCGTAGAAAGCTCCTGATAGTCCAAGTACTCACCACGAGACAAATTTACGAAAATTGGGACGTACCTGTATGATGTTAGAAACATCATTCCAGTTGCAGGATTGATAGTTGTAATGGCTCTATCCAATGGAAATTCATAGAGGGTATCTCCAAAGAAGTCAAAAATAGCATCAGTACCTTCTTCGTCATATAGCCTGCGTGGAGTTGCACTCAGGGCGAGACGGTAATCATATAATGGTAACAGTCCTTTTTGCGCTCCCTCAGCTCCGGTTCCATGAGCTTCATCAGCAACAATACATACTTCAAAACGTTTCTTTTTACGACTAAGAATTTCGATGAACTTAGATGAAGAAAAAGTACGATGTGTCGTGATCAAGATCGCACTCTGTTTCCGCCCGAGATTTAGATGCGACAAAAGATCACTGAATTTATCTTTCCATGTACTTCCTAATTCATTAGAATTATAGAGAACATCAACGTCGAGATCAAATTTTCTGATTGACGTCTCCCACTGGTTTACTAAATGTACCTGAGGGCAGGTAATGACAATTAAGAGAGGAGATGTTCTTTCGAGCAATAACCTCTCTAGACACCCAATGGCTGTAAAGGTTTTTCCTGTACCTGTGGCCATTTCAAAGAGTCCGCGTTTTTCTGCTTCGAACCAACTATTAATTGCATCTTTTTGATAATCATACAATTTAATAGCCCGTTGGGATTGTTTTCTTTCGGCATAATATTTTTCGAGATCCAGATCATCAATGGAATTCGGGGCGACGGTTAATAATCTCTGATGGACAGCATCGGGAAGACTGACCGTTTTCACACATGGAGATTCGTTATTCCAGTATTTTTCGAAGGTTAAGGTGTCAATGTCAACGCATTTTTTATCCTTATCAGAACCCCAACTAAAAAACACCTTAAAATCCTCAATATTCCTAATTAATCCAGATCCTGTTTCATTATTTGAACCAGTAAATGTTAATGAATCACCCATTACATCTTTGATGTAACCAATTTTTGAGTGAAATAATGAAGCAGGATCGGAATTTCCGTTAGTGGTTATGGGTAAAGCAATTCGTATCTCTAATCGGTTATTTTTCAGCATCCAAGCAAGAGCTTTTACATGATCTTTGGTGAAAGATTCTTCAAGATCAAATGAATCCAATTCTTGAAGAAGATATTTTTCAAGTAAGATAGGATCACCAGACAAAATATCAGAAATACACTCAACATCCTTTTTTTCTAGATTTGGGGATGTCAATAATCTCATCACACCATCATTTTGAATTAATCCGTTGATACCCGAGGCTGTTATCGCCAAACTTTTTGATGAAAAATATCCTGATATTCGGTTATATTCAACTGCACAACCCAAAATAGGGATATAAAAATCATTTACAACATCATCACCCATTCCTGTAGAATAGGCATCATTTAAGCGTAAATCCTTCAACCCCATATGAAAGAAAATACGTTTTTTCAACATAAATAGATAATCAAAAGAAATGGTAGTTAAATTTTCTTTTGAAACGCCTCTTTTAATAATTCATATCCTCTTCCGGTTCCTTTTCTACCAATAAAATATCTAAATTCGGATGCATTAACAGACCAATCCAGATCCCCCAACAAAAGGATGTAGGGATAGACATCACTCTGGAGCAGTGGATTTTTCCCATCCTTCAGCATTTCATTCAATATATCTGCTGAAAGTGAATTCATAGGATACATTCCAATGGTTTTGGTCAATAAATACTGTTTGGTCTGCGCGAAAGCGTCTGGAAACACTTCTTTTACAGCCCCCCAGTATGCTTTCAAAAATTGCAATTTTTCTTCTTGGGAATATGCATGAAATGTGGGATTATCGTAAAGAGGTTTCAGAGAAGAAACAAATGATGTTAATGGGATCGGACGTTGAAGACCACTTGAGCCTCCGAGATTAATCAATCCATATAGTGGGGACCCTTCCTTGTTCAGTTCATTCACTATTGGAACGAGATCAACACGCCATCTATCCTTTTCAATTGCAGGAATTCCCGTAATACCAGCAGAAATCGTAAGATAGGCCAGTTCATCTTTCAATGAAGAACTTACCGACTTCTGAGTTTTATTAATCACGAAGAAGAAAGCACGTTCAACATCAATTGGTTTTATATCAGATAATGAATTTTTTTCCTGTAATTTTTTAATAATGAGTTGAGGATCGATGAGAAGAATAGGGATTTCGAATTTCAAAAACTCCGCATAACGATCCAAAATCATATCGCCATGATCTTTATTCTTTTTCCCTTCAGATCGAATTTCATAAAATAATTCGTAAAATCCCCCTGTTCTCTGCTGACCATCTATGAGAGAAATATTACCCGGAATGATTGGGATCTCCATTTGGCCATAATCATCACTAGTTGGAATGAATGATGACAGTTTGACACTCGCGATAATGGGGGGGACAATTGGAATGTCGCAGTTTTTCAAAAAATCTTTAATTTCTCTATTTTTTTCTTTAATTCGTTCGCGTTGATATCCCTCTAATCTATCTTCGTTCCATTGATCCACAGAACTCATCACTAATAACTCAGCAGGCCGAATCTTGCCAATAAACAAAGGAAGGCCTTTTTGGCTGAATTTCAGTACTGGGATAGTTAGATGTTTGTTATTGATAAGATTCGTCCACGAGAAAGTATTTTGAAAACTACCTGATTTCACCGAAGAGAGGTACATGTCTATGACCTCGATTTGATTCAAACTATCAGTTAAATCAAGTGTTTCTTGAGGATTTATCTGAAAAGAAGTGGCGACTTTATCTTCAAAAAACAACGCAGGGTCATTCCAACATACATCACAGACGCATTGTCCATCAGAATATGGACCATGTACTTTGTCAACAATCTTACGACCACAACAAGAACAAATAGTATTTTTCATTTTTGTTTCAACTCCCGTAGTTCAAATGCATCAGCAAAACCAAATGCGTTTGTAATTTTATCAACCAGTCCAGTATAGGCAGGAAATGCCCCGCCATATCCAATGACTCTCCTTGCAGCTTGAATCGCCTCTATTTCATCTATTGTCCAATTTGGAGAGACATAACTATTCTTTGTAATTGCACGAAGTGGTTCATATCTCATAGGGTAGCAAACAGCACCCCAGTTCAAAATATCTCGTGTTCTGTCAAAAAAATCCGCCGGGGTATCTGTATAATTGAACAATGTATATACGAAGATACTTCTTTTGGAGATTCCAGCTTGATGGAGATTTTCAATGGCATTGTAAACAGCATCTCTATCCTTTTTTGCATCATATGCAATGCGGATAGTACTATCCAATTTCAACTCACTAATTTTTATGGCGATATCTTCAGTAATAAGTCGTGCATCAATTCCCTGATTAAAATCAACATATTTGTCATATTCTCTAAGTTCTGCGAATATTTTGTCTTTGTGTGGGTTCAAGAGGAAGTTATTATCAAAGAGAATAATTCGGGAGTGGGCATCAACTACATAATCTTTGATGCTCTCTCTAGTTTTGCAAATTTTTCCTTCAATACGAGGTACTGCACAAAATCCACATTTTCTTCCGCATCCGCGAGATGTGAAGAGAATGCTTCCATCCCATTTCGGAACGAGAGAGTAATCAAGTGGCATGTTTTCGACTTTGTCACAAATACCCTGAATAATTACATCAGCACCGGAATATTTTGCATGGTCAGGCATTACTGATGCATAAATACCTCCAAGAATTATTTTTGATGCCGGATATTTTGTTTTGTATTGTCTAATTACGTCCCACACAGGACGCCATGTCCAAGTAAAAAGGCTAGTTACATAAATAAGGTCTGGTTCGTAGTCTAACTCTACAAAGCCTTTTACATATTGGACAGAATCTCCTTTTTGCTTATGATATGTAGAAAATTTAAGCAGGCCAACTGGCGGAAATTGTGTGTAATATTTTGGCTCCACCAATATGATTTTGCGATGTGACATCCTGAACCTCTCATATGAATTATAGACTTTCAATCTACATTAATCTCGTGATCTTTATTTATGGTGATCCTTGTATATACAGATCGTTATTTGTTCTTGCGAATTAGCAAATGTTTCCCGAGAAATATTCGGGTATACATTTCATTGTGCTAACCCACATGATATACCCCCTGTCAGAAATCCAGACAAAACTCATATTTATATATTTCCAAATACATAAATAGTAGTAGAGATTTGCGACCCAAACACCGCCGCAAATCTCCACCCTGCCGGCAGCAGATCACCCCCAAACCCGGGTACAAAAACACCCGAACCAACCACCAACAAACCAACCCCAACCAAAACAAACCCCAACAAAAAAGGACTCCCCACCATGCCCCTCGACTTCACCCCCACCTCTGTTGTGAAGGCCGCAAAACGCACCTTCACCGTACCGATCACCACTGCTGCCACCTTTGACGCCAACATCGCCGCACTCACCGCAGCCGACAACCCTCTTGGTGCAACCGCATACCAGACTGCGGGCGCATCCGTTGACGGTGTTACTGTCGCGAACGAGTATTACAAGGCGACTATTGCCTACCTCAACCCGCTCGGCGAAGTGATCGGTGCAATCGTCATTGACGCCCCCACCCGTTCTGCATATGACGCAGTCGTTGCCCACGTGCTCGCAGACGACGCCCTCACCGCAAAGTTTGCCGCAGACGCAGTCGCTGACCGCGACAACACCAAGGACTCCTGGAACGTCCGGCTCAAGATCCATGACCCGACCGGCGAGATCTACTTCCTCAGCTTCACCAGAAAGGATCTCAAGATCAGCTCTTACGAGAGCGATGCGATCCTCGCCAAGGTTGAGGAGTGGGCGGACGCACAAAATACACTCAACTAACCGCCCCGACACATTTGTAATGTGGGGTTGATCCCGCCCGTCGGGCGGGGCAACCCCACACAAATGTATCTGCTCGGAATCAGTCGCATGCCGCTTCGCGTCATGCTCCGCTCCCCTGCAAGCAGGGTCGCTCTGGTCCCTTCGGGACTCGGTGACCACGCTGATTGGGATTATTCAATCAGTAAACAACAAAAAAAGGAGAATCATTATGGACACTCTCACCACCATTCTTGTCATCGATATTGCAGCTCAAGGCATTGCCGGAGCTGTCCTCATCCTCGCAGGCCCCATCTACGCTTGGAACGATCGGTGGCTTGATCGTACTCATCGGACAACTGCCGATGAGGATAAGAACTAAGACATTCAATCGACAGAACGCCGATGAAGATCGGGAATGAAAATTCCCGAAACTATTTTTTCGTAAAAATTATTTTTTCCCGATCAACCGTCATTAACCGAGTCCGAAACGGGACGTAGGCAGATCACTCCAACTTACTACTACCCCTACCGACACATATATGTGAAATAATCACAAATACATACAATTGAACACCCATAACCCAGACTATTAAACCAATCACAAACGAAAAAATCACACATTTAAAAGAGATAAACCATGCTCATCAACTTCAGCGTCGCCAACTTCCTTTCCTTTAACGACCGTCAAGAACTCTCTATGATCAGTGGAAAAGTCAGAAGAAAAGCTGAACACATCCAAAACGACAAGAATCTCAAACTCCTCAAATTCGCCGCAATATTCGGAGCAAACGCATCCGGCAAATCGAATCTCGTATCCGCATTCGACTTTTCCCAGGCACTCATTCTCAATGGATTCCCACCAGGTGCCATCAATGAATACTGCAAAATCAATCCTGAAAACAAAACAAAACCCAGTACATTCGAGTTCGAAATAAAAATCGGTAAAAATTACTATGCCTATGGATTTGACGTCATAATCAACCAGCGAACCATCACCGGTGAATGGCTCTATCAGCTAAACCCAAAACAACCCGAAAACCTCATCTTCGAACGGGAACCGCAAAAAGGTATCTTCAATCTTGGTCAGAAATTTAAGACCTCAGAACTTGACACAGTAGCCACGTTTCTGAAAACCAACACCACAAAACTCTACCTCCACGAAATCAATGAAAACAAAGGTGACCTCTACGAAACACACCCAGAAATAATCGCCCTCAGAGACGTATATCGTTGGTTCAGGGACCAACTCAATATCAACTATCCAGGCTTCCCTCTGCTTCAGTTACCTTATCTCATCGACAAAAACAACCTCCCAAAAATCAACACCATCCTTACTTCTCTGGGCCTTGGCATTGACGCACTTGAGATCGTCTCTACTGAAATGATAGAGATCCGACAATTCTTCAAAAACCGACCGGAAGAATTTCTCAAAATACTCACTGATCTTGCAGAAAAAATACAGATCGCAAAAAATAATGGAGAAGCCCATCCCGAAGCTGGAATCATGCTTCGGGCACCGCGAGAATTTTTCATCCTCCGTATGGGAGAAGATACCAGCAATCCCATCGCCGAGAAACTCCGCTTCCAACACAAAGGAAACAACGCATGGTTCGATCTCAAAGAAGAGTCTGACGGCACTCGACGCATGATCGAACTCCTTGACCTCATATTTGCTGCTGAATCCGGCAACAGTAAAGTCTACATCATCGATGAAATCGACCGAAGTCTTCATCCCCAACTCACGTATCGTCTCATCGAAACCTATCTGAATCTTGTAGACAGAGGCGACATGCAGCTTATCGTGACCACACATGAGTCACATATCATGGACCTACGACTCCTCAGACGTGATGAAATCTGGTTTGTTGAGAAAAATCGCAATGGGGAATCAAAACTTTACTCTCTGGACAAATTTACTGCCAGATTCGACAAAAAAGTCGACAAAGCCTATCTGGAAGGGAGATACGGCAGTGTTCCAGTCTTTGATACCTTCTTCCCCATGCATGCGCAGGAGCAGACATGAGGATTCACAGGAACGGTATCTCCCCTCGTCCAGGATCACAGTCCCCCCAAATCGATCCGCTTCCACAGTACTTTCTGGCGTTTGAAGGAGTGAAAACTGAATATCAATATTTTTTTGGCATACAGAGTAGGCAGGAGTCACTCGGATTCTCAGCACTGAAAGATATCACACTGCTTCAAAGACACGCCACTAAGGAGCAGCAAAGCAATCCTGCGAAATTTCTCCCGCTGGTATTACAAAGTCTGGAGGAATACAAGACAGGATCATTCAGCGTAAAAACGATCGTCGAGCATGCAGTTGACTGGCTAATTCTGAAAAATCATCTTCCAAAGAAGGGATGTACCAAGCAAAAAATGTTGGAAATATTGCTGGAGAATCTTGAGAATGATAGATATTCTCCAGATTCGCCGATCACAGACTGGGATGAGCTGACGCAAAAACTCCACGATCATCTGATTGATCTCTATAAAATCCGCATTTCCGCCGAATCCATCAGGGACTTTCATATCTATTTGAAACAGCAATTTGTTACCTATAATCCCAGATACGACAAAGTCTGTATTATCGTGGATCGAGATCCGGAAAGTTTTACCAGCAGTCAATATGATTCAGTTCTTGCCCTCTGTAATGAGAAGAAAATATCACTCCATCTTTCAAATCCGTGTTTTGAGTTCTGGCTGCTGCTGCATTTTCCAAAAGTTCATGAACTTGATTCTGAAGAAATGCTGGCTAACAGAAAAATCAGTATCCACAAACGCTTTCTGGAAAATGAACTCCAAAAAATTCATCCAGAATTTCGAAAAAATAATCTCAAGTTCGGTCTCTTTGCAGATCATATCGATGATGCAATTGAAAATGAATCTCATTTCTGCGAAGAACTTTCCGGACTGAAGACCGAGCTTGGAAGTAACATTGGAAAACTTCTCTCAGAGATGAGATCATCGTGACTCACGAAGTAAGGAGTTAAACACGACGAAACGACGTGTGGAAGGCATGCGATCCGCGTTTCAAAAAAAACCACCCCCTTGTCAATACCCGCACATCCTTATCTCTTCAAATACAATGAACAACATTATATTACTACCAAACCAATTCACAGCGTGAATACTTACCCCTGAGGTGACCGAAACGGATCAAAAAATCATCTACATGGACCATGCCGCAACCACCTATGCGGCACCGGAAATCGTAGCGGAAATGCTCCCCTACTTCTCCGAAAAGTTCGGCAACCCATCATCAGTCTACAACATCGGACAGGAAAACAAAACAGCAGTTGACGCTGCCCGTGCAAAAGTAGCAGCCGCCATCAACGCCGAACCAAACGAAATCTACTTCACCGCAGGAGGCTCAGAATCCGACAACTGGGTACTCAAAGGAGTAGCATTCGCCAACAGCAGAAAAGGAAAACACATCATCACAACAGCAATCGAACACCACGCAATCTTGCACGCAGGCGAATGGTTACAGTCGCAGGGCTTTGACGTAACCTACCTGCCGGTCGACAAATTCGGCATGGTATCGCCCGCTGACGTTGAAAAAGCCATCAGACCAGACACCATCCTCATCTCGGTCATGTACGCCAACAACGAAGTAGGAACCATCCAGCCGATCAAAGAAATCGGTTCGATCGCCAAAGCCCACAACATCTACTTCCACACCGACGCAGTACAGGCAGTCGGCCATGTCCCCATCGACGTCAAAGCCGAACACATCGACATGCTCTCCCTCTCAGGCCACAAATTTTACGGACCAAAAGGTGTAGGCGCTCTCTACATCAGAAAAGGCGTCCGCATCCAGAACCTCATCCATGGCGGAGCACAGGAAAGCAAACACCGTGCAGGAACCGAAAACGTCCCCGGAATCGTCGGGCTCGGCGCTGCCATTGAACGTGCAGTCCAGAAAATGCCAACCGAAGCACCGCGTCTTGCCAAAATGCGGGACAAACTCGCGACCGAACTGCTGAAAATTCCGGCAAGCCACCTGAACGGCCATCCGACACAACGGCTGCCGAACAACGTCAACATCACCTTTGAGTACATCGAAGGCGAAGGAATTCTCCTCCTCCTCAACATGTTCGGCATCTGCGCTTCAACCGGAAGTGCCTGCAACTCCGCATCGCTCGAACCCTCCCACGTTCTTACCGCCATGGGCGTTCCGCACGAGATTTCCCACGGCTCAGTCCGTCTCACGGTCGGCGAGCTAAACACGGATGAAGACGTGAACTATGTTCTGGAAAAACTGCCGGAGGCAATTCACAAACTCAGATCAATGTCCCCTCTTACCCCTAAGGAGCTGAAGTAAATGTACAGTGAAAAAGTTATGGACCATTTTATGAACCCGCGCAATGTGGGAACCATCGACAACCCTGACGGTGTCGGCGAGGAAGGAAATCCTTCCTGTGGCGACATCATGAAGATGTATCTCAAAGTCGAGAACGATGTCATTCTTGATGCGAAGTTTCAGACGTTTGGCTGCGGGGCGGCTATCGCTTCAAGCAGCATGGCAACCGAGATGATCAAGGGAAAGACCCTCGAAGAGGCCTGGCAGCTCTCAAACATTGCGGTCGCTGAGGCACTGGACGGACTGCCGCCAATCAAGATGCACTGTTCGGTTCTTGCTGAGGAGACCATCCATAAAGCAATCAATGATTATCTGGTAAAAACCGGCAGAGAACCCTGGGGAGAGCCTGCGGCGTGTTCTACCTGCGGTCATGACTGCGATACCTGCGGGGAATAATTTTTTTTTACTTTTTTTATTTTCGTTCCGCCCTTTCACCGCTTCGTTGCTCCGCCCACGGAAAAGCGGAACACACAGAAATTTCACGGAAAAAATCACCGGAGCAGACGTGAACAACACGGAAATATATTCAGGATTAATCGAGAGAAAGCGTCGTGCGTTTCAAAAATTCAATAGAAATTACGCGGGATGAAATAGCATAAGGAAAAGGGATTCTCTGTCCTTGGTCTCGCTTGGAGTAACCACGGAACACACTGAACACACGGAATTCCACGGAAAAAAACACAGAATACCGCTTCGCTTACGGAAAACACGGAAAACCTAAGGAAATTGGAATTTCAAAGCGGTGACCTATACACATACCCATACTCTTAGGCTTTCCGTGTTTTCCGTAAGCGAAGCGGTATTCTGTGTTTTTTCCGTGGAATTCCGTGTGGTCAGTGTTTTCCGTGGTTACTCCAAGCGAGACCAAGGACAGATAAATCCCAAAACAATGAAACTCATCGTCGCGTAACTCTTATTCAAGTTCCGTGATGTTCACGTCTGCTTCGTGTTTTCTGTTTTTCCTGCGAAGCAGTGAGCAGGCCGAAGGCATGCGAATCGTGGGCGGAGCGGCAAAGCGGCGAAATGGCGGAGCAACAAACCGAGTTATGACCAGCATCCCTAAAAACACTTCCATACTACCATAATTTTCTCAAAATCTTTTGGGTAGCAACTCTACCTTTAAGGGAGCGGACGCAGTATCTTTCATCAGACAACAGGACTCAGGGGCTTTTTCATGATATCACCGTTTGAGAGGATCAACCACTTCATCAACAAATATCCGTTTATTGTCGGCTGTATACTCATCCTCCTCGTATTAGTCAGCGTCTATGGCTCAACAAGCATCACCATGAGCACCACCATTCAGATGCCTGACAAAAACGACCACGCCGCATACATCTTTCAGGACTACCTCGACAACTTCGAAACCGACCCCATCATCCTGATGGTCCAGGGCGACGACGTTCGTGACGTCAATATCATGAAAAGCGTCGTTTTGCTCGAACAGCTCATGCGGCAGGAAAACGGCGTCACCAACGTCGAAAGCGTATATGACATCGTCATCAGCTACACAGGCGGCGTAGCTCCTGCCAATCAGGAAGTGGCAAACGAAATCTTTGCACAAATTCCTGACGACGTCCTCTCCTCCAGCATGCCAGATCATCAGCTGCTGCTTGTTGAAATCACCACAACATTCGGCATGGCAGACGACCAGCAGATGAGTCTGCTCAACGGACTGGAAACCCTTCTGCCCCTCGTCGACCTGCCGCCGGGAGCAACCCTGACCTTTGCCGGAGACGCAGCGCTCAACAATGATATGGGATCCACGCTCACCACCGAAGTTGGAAAACTGCTTGGAGCAGCATTCATCCTGATGCTGACCGTGCTTCTGGTACTGTTCCATCACGCACGCTACACCCTGCTGTCCATTGTTTCCGTGCTGAACGGCCTATTGATGACATTCGGCATTATGGGCCTCCTCAACATCCCTCTTTCGATGGCAACCTTAGGCGCTCTGCCGATTCTTCTTGGCATAGGCGTTGACTATGCAATTCAGTTTCACTCACGGTTCGATGACGAAATACGAGAACACCCGCTCGCGGAAGCGCTCAGAACCACCATCACCAAAACCGGTTCGGCAGTATTTTTCGCCATGATTGCAAGTGCTCTCGGCTTTGTGGCAATGCAGGTCTCAACCCTTCCTGACATTCGCCAGTTTGGCATGGTCGCCATTCTCGGACTTGCCTGCTGTTATATCTCAGCAATGCTCATCATCCCTTTGGTTGCAATCCTCACCGATTACAAACCAAAACCGATCAAAGTTCCGGGACCCGGAGAAAAACCTCCGATGACAGTGCGCTACAATGAGTTTCTCAGAAAAGCAGCTCTTCATATCACCAAGTATACGATACCGATCCTGTTGATTTTGTGCGTGATCGGTGTTGTCGGACTGTATGTGGACGAAGAGATCCCGATCAACACTGATATTGAGACCTATGTCCCAGCAGACATGCCGGCACTCATCAACATCAATACGGTCACAAGCGCAATAGGCGATCTTGACGGAATGCAGGTTGAGGTTACCGGTGGAAATCTGCTGAGTCCTGACACCCTTGAGTGGATGTATACTTGGGGAAACAACGAACTTGTCGCGCATGAGTGGCGGTTCATCAGTGTAACAAGCATTGCAACTCTCATTGCGGACGCAAATGACGGAGTACTCCCTGCGTCCCAGGAAGAGATCGATGAGATTCTCCTCACGATTCCTGAGGCGAAACAGAGGATGTATCTGAACGGCGGACAGACCGCAGTTATTTCGTTTGGCATGAACTCGATCTCTCAGGAGTTGGCCAGATCCCTTACTGAGCAGGTAACAAGCGATATTGCGTTCTATCAGCCGCCGCCGGGAGTGGAGGCGGTTGTTACCGGAGCTCACTACTCGGATCTGGAGATGATGAAGGAGATGAAGCTTGGTAAGCTGCAGATGACGGTTCTCGCATTCATTGTGATCTTTTTGTTCCTGACAGTCCTCTACCGGAGCATGGGGAAGGCGTTTGTTCCTCTGATTCCGATTGTGATGATTATCGGCTGGAACGGGGCGGCGATGTACATTCTGGGCATTGAGTACAATGTTCTGACGGCGACGATGGGGGCGATGACGATCGGTATAGCTGCTGAGTACTGTATCATGATGGTGGAACGTATCTATGAGGAGATGGAGACAAATGACACGGTAACTGCAGTACAGAATGGCACGGGAAAGATTGGTTCGGCAATTACGGTCTCTGCCTGTACGACGATGGCGGCATTTACCGCTCTGACGGTCTCGGATTTTCCGGTGATCAGTATGTTTGGCGTGGTGACGGTCATTGCAATGGGCTTCACGCTTTTTGGAGCAATCGTTGCGGTTCCTGCGGCAGCGTCGATTGTTCTTCGCGGTGAAGGGAAGGGGGATGCTCAGCCGCGGCTCTGAAAGCGTGGTTCGCGTTTCGCAGCTCCGCCCACGGAAAAGCGGAACACACGGAATTCTCAAACAAATTTATTTCCGTGTTGTTCACGTCTGCTCCGTGATTTTTTTTCGTGAAACTCCGTGTGTTCCGATTTTCCGTGGGCGGAGCAGAACGTAAGACGGAAGTTTATCATGAGCGAAACCAAAACAAGTATGTATCCGATTTGGGATAATCAGGGTAACCAAGATGAAAACGATGGAAATTCTCTTCTCCGGAAAAGTACAGAAGGTAGGCTTTCGTGCCTGTGTAAGAAACGCAGGTCAGAATCTCGGCCTTGTTGGGGAAGTGGAGAACCTGCCGGACGGACGAGTGCGTGCTCTTGTGACCGGAGAGGAAGTAATCATTGAAAAGTTCCTCGCAACGATCTACTCCTGTCCGCGTGCGATCATCCGCGAAGTTTCCGCAACCGAGTACGTCTTCACCGAGTTCTCCGACTTCTCCGTGAGGCGCGAGTAAGCGAATCCGTCAGAAAAAAATAGAGAAAGATCTATGAAACTTACGAAAACCATTACCTACTTCGACGGTCCTGGACCGAAAAATACCGCAGACTGTGCAGAACTTGCCGTGGAACGTGCAAAAGAACTCGGCATCACAGAAATCGTTGCAGCAAGTTCTGGCGGCGCGACCGCGCGGGAGTTTGCCGAGGCCGTGAAAGGAACCGGCATTCGTCTGGTAATTGTAACACATGCGTTCGGATTCTCCGAGCCGGGTGTCTGGGAGTTTGACGCAGAACTTGCCAAAGAACTGCGGGCGGCAGGACATGCCGTCATCTGTGGAACGCACGCCCTCTCAGGCCTCGAACGCGCCTTATCACGCTCGCCCCGCGTCGGTGGCGGATCGCGCACCGAAGCAATTGCCGAAGCATTCCGCAGAACAATCGCGGTTGGTCTCAAAGTCGCGGTTGAGTGCGTACTGATTGCAGCTGATCAGGGAGCTGTCGGCATAACCAACGAGGTCATTGCGGTTGGCGGCACCGCTGAAGGCGCAGACACTGTCCTTGTCATTCGTCCTGCCCACACCGCGGCATTTTTTGACCTGCAGGTCAGAGAGATTGTCGCAATGCCCAGAAACAGGTGAAAGATATGGCAATTCAATCACTCGGACAGGCTTTTTCATGGATGGCAAAAACGCCGCTGGTATGGCTGAGCGGAGTTGCGTCAGCAGCAATTCTGATGCTTGGCTGGTACTTGTACACAACTATCGGTGTCATGACAGCAGTATCGGTTGTTACAGTACTGCTGTTTGTGCTTCCCGCGTTTCTTGCAGGAACTTACGGCATTATTTCAGAAAACAGCACTTCTGCTGCTTTGTTCGGCAGATATGCAGTTACCGGATACTTCCGCTGTCTTCTGCCGATTCTGCTGACCATTCTGATCGCCTGGCTCATCTGGCAGTTTGTCGCCTATCTGCTGATGGCGTTCGGCATGAATCTGATGGCTTCAACTCAGGCAGCGATGTTCATCTTTATTCCGGTAATTTTCTTCTGCTACTTTGCTGATGTCACCGCAGTGGTCAACAAACTGCGAATGTTTCAGTCGATTAAGGACAGTTTCCTCAGAGTGATGAACGGGTCGATTTTCACCGCGGTATTTTATCTGATAAATGTGATGATTCTCCTTGCCTCATCGTTTGTGGCATCATTTATCTGGACAACTCTTGCGGCAGATCAGCTGATGCCGCTCGTGAATATGACAGAGACCGAACTTCTTGCAATAACTCCTGAAGAGATGCTTGCTCTCTTTTCTGAGCCAGGGGTAATTTTTGCAACCTTTGTCACGCTTGCCTTGTGTGCACTGATACTTGTCCCGCTTTTTACGGTCTACAAAGCGGTTTACTTCAAAAAGACCGCACCGATTCAGCTGCCGACCAGAGAGGAGTTTGCTGCGGCAACTGCAGCAGCAGCTGAGCAGGAAGGCGAGTATGATGAGAAGGGACGCTGGTACAAGTATAAATAACGCGCCGTGAACTCTGAAACGCGAATAGCACAAATAGCGCGAATAACGCGAATAAAAAAATCGCCAATGGCGATTTTTCAAAAAAATAATTTTGGTAATTTTTTAAAAACTATCAACGGCGATTTTTCAAAAAAATAATTTTGGTAATCTTTTAAAAATCGCCATTGGCGATTTTTTATTCGCGCTATTCGCGCTATTCGCGTTATTCCGCGAAGCGGTGAGCAGGCCGAAACGACTCCTGAAAGGAGGAGTTAAACACGGCGGAACGGCGTGTGGAAGGCATGCGATTCGCGTTTCAAAATCTGCCATGCCAAACCATGGCACAATCTTTATTCCTTTTTCTCTGCAATAACTATTACAACTGAGGTGAATGTTTTAATGAAAATAGGTATTATTGGCGGCACAGGAGATATCGGCAAGGGTCTCGCCCTCCGGCTCTCCAACAAGCATGAGATCATCCTTGGTTCCCGTGAGGCCTCCAAGGCATGCGAGGTTGCAGAAGAGACTGTCTGCACGCTTGGCGAACGCAACTGCGCAAGCCTCTGCCGTGGAGTTTCCAATGAAGAAGCTGTCCGCGACGCAGATATTGTGGTGATATCGGTGATGTTCCAGCATGTTGCTCCAACGCTTGCCGGCATCAATTCAAAGTATCTGGAGAATAAGATCATCATCTCTCCGGTAAACCCGATGGGAAGAAAGGATGGGTACTTCTTCTTCAACCCGCCGGCAGAAGGGTCCGCAGCTCTTGCGATTGAGAAGATGCTGCCGCAGTCAGCAAAGATTGTGACTGCATTCAATAATATTGCAGCACACAAATGGACGCTGCTTGACGAGGAGCTGGACTACACGGTTGCGGTCTGTGGTAATGATGTGGAAGCAAAAAAGACGGTGATGAAGCTGGTGTCTGAGGTTTCTAAACTTCATGCAGTGGACGCAGGACCTCTTGCGGTTGCAGGAATTGTTGAGAGCCTGACCCCGCTCGTGCTGAATATTGCACAAAATAACGGCATGAAAGACGTTGGCGTCCATTTCAGCTGAACATTTTTTATCTTTTTTTTGTTTTGCTTCGATCGCGATAATTTCTGCTCCGAACGCAGGTTCTGCTCCGCCCACGGAAAAACGGAAAGCACAGAAAAAAACATCACGGAGCAGACGTGAACACCACGGAAGTATCGTTTATTATTTTACATCTGAGTTCCGTGATGTTTTTCCGAGAGATTCGGTGTTTTCCGTTTTTCCGTGGGCGGAGCAGAACATAAAGCGGAAGGCAGAACGGAAAAACCTCAGGACGTAAGTACACAACATCATTTCTCCCCTTGCGCGTTTGTCTCTGAAAAATGGTATCGGGCGTGCTGTGATCACAGAATGCATGCTAACATATAGCATAGAAAAAACCCGCTCGAAGCCGTATTCCTGATTTTGCCAATTCTCCGATATTTTTTGAATTAGAACGATAATTAACGGCTAAATTACCAGAAATCCAATACCTTTTATATCGGAGAAAGCTAACATTACATTTGTCAGAGTGTGGTCAGGATACATGTTTATTGCGAACCACCAATGACAGGAAGCAAAAACCATGTCGAAGGTAAACCCGTTTGAAATGGCCCAGCACCAGCTTTTGGACTGTGCAAAGATCCTCAAGCTCGACCAGGGCGTTGTCGACATCCTCATGCAGCCGCAGAGGCAGATTCAGGTTTCCATCCCGGTTAAGATGGATGATGGGACGACCCGGGTTTTCCAGGGATTCCGTGTGCAGTACAATAATGCACTCGGCCCGTACAAGGGCGGTATCCGCTATCACCCGGAAGAAACCATTGACACCGTTCGTGCATTGTCTGCATGGATGACTTGGAAGTGTTCTGTTCTTGGTCTGCCGCTCGGCGGAGGCAAGGGAGGTATCATCTGTAACCCGAAGGAGATGTCCAAGGGTGAACTTGAACGCCTGAGCCGCGGATATATCCGTGCTCTGTGGAAGAACATTGGTCCGGACACTGACGTTCCGGCACCGGATGTCTACACTGACGGTCAGATTATGGCCTGGATGATGGACGAGTACTCGATCATCAATGGTAAGAACCAGTTTGGTCTTCTGACCGGTAAGCCGCTCGTCGTTGGCGGTTCTCTCGGCCGCAGTGATGCAACCGCAAAAGGCGGAATGTACACTTTGCGTGAGGCAGCAAAGGAGCTGAAGATTGATCTGTCCAAGGCAAAGGTTGCAATTCTTGGTTTCGGCAATGCCGGAAGCTTTGCAGCAACACTTGTGCAGGAGATGTTCGGCTCAACCGTTGTCGCAGTAACTGACTCCAAAGGTGGTGTCTATGATGCAAATGGTCTTGACATTGCAGCAGTTAGCGGACACAAGAACAAGACGAAGTCGGTTGTCGGATACAAAGGTCTGCCGAAGCTGACCAATGATGAGGTCATGGCTCTTCCGGTTGATGTGATCATTGCAGCAGCACCCGAAGAGGGAGCAATCAATGACAAGGTCGCTCCAACCGTGAAGGCAAAGGTCATCTGTGAACTCGCAAATGGCCCGACCACGCCGGAAGGAGATGCAATTCTTCACAAGAACGGTGTCCACGTTATCCCTGACTTCCTGTGTAATGCAGGTGGTGTGACCGTTTCCTACTATGAGATGGTCCAGAACATGTACATGCACTACTGGAGCCTTGACGATGTCTATGCAAAGCTGGACACGGCAATGACGGCGTCCTACCATGCAGTGCTTGCAGCATCCAAGGAATACAAGATCAACATGCGCCAGGCAGCTTATGTCGTTGCGGTAAAGCGCGTTGTTGAGGCAATGAAGGTTCGCGGCTGGGTATAATCCTGCCCCGACCCCAGTATTTTTTTGTTTCAATTGTTCTGTTTTTGAAGATTTTGATTCCGGCAAGCCGGTTATTTTTAGTACTATCTGAGTATTTATCAGAAACTGCACCCCATTTCTGAATATGACGAAATCAGAATCATCTGAGCTGTACCTTCCGCTCCTGAAGTCGCTCGCTGATGGAAAGCCGAAGAAAATCGCGGCACTTACGGACAAAACCGGAGATATATTCTGCGTTCTGCCAAACGATCTTGGTATTAAGGAGCCAAAAGACGGGTCCTGCGATTATCTTGAACCGATTCTTGCGGCAAGTATTGAGCTTGAAAAGGCCTGTCTTATTACGAAGTCAAATGATAATGTCTGTACGATTACCGAGCGTGGTAAGGATCTCTTGAAGGAAAATCCAAAACAGATTGATACCGCGGTTCTGATGCGGTACCCTGAGTACAAGAAACAGTGACGATCAGAAATTTTTGAAAATATTTTTTTCTTTTTTTGTGTTGCTTTGTTCGCGAAAACTTCTGCTCCGCCCACGGAAAATCAGAACACACGGAAATAAAAAAAATTTAATATTATGCAACACCGCGAAAAGATATCGTGATTTTTCAAAATTTCGATCAAATACTTTTGCAACATAACTATTTTCAAATTCCGTGTTGTTCACGTCTGCTCCGTGACATTTTTATTTCCGTGGAGTTCAGTGTGTTCCGATTTGCCGTGGGCGGCTCATGAATAAATATACAAATCCTCTTCATCTTCAACCGCATATAATGATGCCAAGTATGCTGGATATCAAATTTGTCCGGGCGCATCCGGAGGTTGTTCGTGCGGACTTGGAAAAACGCCACGACACCGAGAAACTTGCATGGGTCGATACCGTTCTCGAACAGGACAAACTGTTCCGCGAACTCACCGTAAAAAATAACGAACTCCGGGCACGCAGAAACACGATCGCCAAAGAGATCAACGCAGCCAAAAAGTCCGGAGAGGATCCGGCCCCGCTGTTTGCCGAAGCAAAAGCACTGCCGCAGAGAATCAAAGACAACGACGACATCATGGAAAAAGCAACCGAACAGGTTCGCTACTACCTGATGCGGCTGCCGAACATTCTGCACGAATCAGTCCCGTACGGCAAAGACGACACAGAAAACGTCGTGATTCGAACAGTTGGCACCCCAAAAAAGTTCGAGTTCGAACTCGTCAACCATGGAGAGCTTGCCGTCCGCAACAACTGGGCTGACTTTGAACGCGCCACCAAAACCTCTGGCGCAGGCTTCTACTTCCTCAAAGGCAACCTCGCCATGCTCGACCTTGCCCTCCAGCGGTTTGCCCTTGACACCCTCATCGCCAAAGGCTACACCCCGATTATCCCACCGTACATGCTCAACCGCAAATCCTACGAAGACGTAACCGATCTCGCAGACTTTGAAAAAGTGATGTACAAAATCGACGGCGACGACGAGTATCTGATCGCAACCGCCGAACACCCGATGGCAGCCATGTATCAGGACGAGATCTTCGAGGAAAAAGACCTGCCCTTAAAAATGGTCGGCATCTCTCCGTGTTTCCGCCGCGAAATCGGAGCGCACGGTCTTGACTCACGCGGACTTTTCCGTGTCCACCAGTTCACCAAAGTCGAACAGTTCATCTACTGCATGCCGGAAAAATCCTGGGAAATGCAGGAAGAACTTCTCGCAAACTCCGAAGAACTGTTCACCAAACTCGAACTTCCGTATCATGTCGTCAACATCTGTACCGGAGATATCGGTATTGTTGCCGCAAAGAAGTACGACATCGAGGCATGGATGCCGCGCGATAACGAGTACCGCGAAGTTGTTTCCTGCTCGAACTGCACCGCATACCAGGCATGCCGCTTAAACATCCGTGTCCGCGATGCGCATGACTTTGAGTCCAAACAGTATCTGCATACCCTGAACTCAACCGCTATTGCAACATCGCGTGCCCTTCGCTGCATTCTGGAAAACTATCAGACCGAAGACGGCAGAGTCGAGATCCCCAAAGTCCTTCGTCCGTACATGCAGAATTTGGAATACCTCTGATTTATTTTTCTTTTTTTGCTCCGCCCACGGAACACACGGAAAAACATCACGGAAAAACATCACGGAAATAAATTTTTTTAATAGGAGTTACGCGATGATGAATTTCATTGTTTGAAATTTTTCTGTAGATGGTCTCGCTTGGAGTAACCAAGGACAGAAAATCCCTTTTCCTTATGCTATTTCATCACCGCGTAAGTCCTATTTTAATATTATGCAACACCGCGAAAAGATATCGTGATTTTTCAAAATTTCGATCAAATACTTTTCCAACATTATTATTTTCAAATTCCGTGATGTTCACGTCTGCTCCGTGATGTTTTTTTCTGTGAGATTTCCGTGTGTTCCTGCGAAGCAGTAAGCAGGCCGAAGGCATGCGTTCAGTGTGTTCCGTGGGCGGAGCAGAACGTAAGACGAAAAACAGACGAATCGTGAACAACTCTGGTTTAAAAGCAGAACACATTTCCGAAGCGAATTATTATCTCACCTCCACACTAACCTATAGTGGTTACCAAACTCGGTAGTGGTTCTTCATGCTTGAGAATGAATATCAGCTTGAATATTTCAAGCGGGAAGGATTTGTCCGCAAAATCTGTAAAAAATGCGGAATGCCGTTCTGGACACGGGACCCGGAACGTGAGATCTGTGGTGACGCCCCCTGTGAACCATATCAGTTCATCGGCAACCCCCTGTTCAAAAAGCACACCGTTGAAGAGATGCGCGAGGCATACCTCTCCTTCTTCGAAAAAAACGGTCATACTCGCGTCGGCAGATACCCAGTAGCCGCACGGTGGCGTGATGACATCTACTTAACTATCGCATCCATCGCCGACTTCCAGCCGTACGTGACGAGCGGAGTCTGCCCTCCTCCGGCAAACCCCTTAACCATCTCCCAGCCGTGTATCCGGTTAAACGACCTCGACAACGTCGGACGGTCAGGCCGCCACTTCACCTGCTTTGAGATGATGGCACATCACGCGTTTAACACCGACGAAAATACCATCTACTGGAAAGACCGCTGCGTAGAACTGTGCAGCGGCTTCATCGAATCAATCGGCGGCGACTTAAACAACCTCACCTTCAAGGAAAACCCCTGGTTCGGCGGAGGAAATGCAGGTGCAAGCGTCGAAGTCCTCATGGGCGGACTCGAAGTCGCAACACTTGTCTTCATGAACCTGTCCCGCAAAAACTCCGGCAAACCCCAGGTCATGATTGACGGCAAAGACTACTACGAAATGCCGCTTCGAATCGTGGATACCGGATACGGTCTGGAACGGTTCGCCTGGGCATCGCAGGGAACACCTACCGCCTACGACGCAGTCTTCCCGGAAATGATTCCGCGGCTGCTGAACTCTGCCGGCATGGAGGACACGCTCGACAACCCCGAAGTTGCCGCAATTCTTGGCATGAACGCCAAGTTTGCCGGACTCATGGACATTCGCGGAGAAAAAATCCGCGATCTCCGGCAGAAGGTTGCAGACGCAGCCAATGTCTCTCTCACAAAACTCGAGGAGATCATTGTTCCCATGGAGAACATCTATGCTCTCTGTGATCACACCCGCTGCCTTGCCTACATGCTCGGCGACCTGATCGTTCCGTCCAACGTCCGCGAAGGATACCTCGCACGGCTCGTACTTCGCCGCAGCATCAGAATGATGCAGGAAGCAGGCGTGGACGAAGATCTGGGCGACTTGATTGTTGCACAGATGGAAAAGATCGGTCTTGCCCAGTTTGAGCAGGAACCCGCAATCGTTCGCGAGATCATCAGCCGCGAGGTTGAGAAGTACGATGCAACGATCGAACGCGGAACCCGCACGGTTCAGCGCGTCGGCCAGAACTATGTGAAAAAGAGCCAGCCGGTTCCACTCGATGAGCTTATCACGTTGTATGATTCGCATGGTATTCCGGTTGAGCTGATGAAGAAAATTCTCTCCGAAGCTGGTGCAGAGTTTGAGATTCCTGACGACTTCGACTCCCGGATTGCAGAGATGCACTCGGAGAATGAGGGAGAGAAGCCTGAGTCTCCGCTCGCGAAATATGCAGAACGGATCGCGGTTCTTCCGCCGACCCGCAAGAGCTACTATGAGCGTCCAAGCGATATGGAGTTTGAGGCGACCATCATTGATGCAATTGATGAGTATGTGATTCTGGATCACACGCTGTTCTATCCCGAAGGCGGAGGTCAGCCGTCTGATACCGGTACTTTTGTCAGTACAGATGTGATGGTTCGGGTTGATGAGGTGGTGAAGTCAGGCGAGGTGATTCTGCACAAGGTTCACGGTCCTGGTCTGAAACGCGGCGACCGTATTAAGGGCGTCGTTGACGAGGAGCGGCGCTGGGCGCTGATGCGTCACCACTCAGGAACTCACGTTATTCTGCGTGCGGCAAAGGAGGTTCTTGGTCCTCATGTGCATCAGGCAGGATCTCAGCTTTCGACCGATGCGGCGCGTCTGGATATCAGGCATTATACGCATATTACGTCTGAGCAGCTGAAGAAAATCGAGATTGTGGCGAATCGGCTGGTGATGGAGAATCTGCCGGTTATGATTAAGGTTGAGCCGCGAACAAAAGCTGAGCAGAAGTTCGGGTTTGCTTTGTATCAGGGCGGTGTGCCGCCAGGAAAGGAGCTGCGGGTTGTCCAGATGGGCGCTGAGGTTCAGGCGTGTGCGGGTACGCACTGTCAGAGTACGGGCGAGATCGGGCCGGTGAAGCTTCTGCGGCTTGAGCATATTCAGGATGGTGTTGAGCGTATTGAGTTTGCGGCAGGGTTTGCGGCGCTTGATGCGATGCAGCATCTCCAGACGCTGCTTGCAACGTCTGCTGATACGCTGTCGGTGCAGACTGAGAATCTGCCGGGTTCGGTTGAGCGGTTCTTCTCTGAGTGGAAGGAACAGCGTAAGGAGATTGAGCGTCTGCGTGCGAAGATTGCTGAGCTTGAGCTTTCCCGCCTTGAGGGCGTGATGATGTCAGGTGTTGAGGTGGTGGTGAAGCAGGTGGATGTTTCAAGAAAGGAGCTGGTGACGGTTGCGGGCGCGGTTGCGAGCCGCGGCGGTGTTGCGGTTCTGATCACAACAGCTGATGGTGTTGGTGTTGTGGCGTCGTCTGGTGTTCCTGAGAAGGTGAATGCCGGTAAGCTGGTCTCTGAGGTCTGTGCTGTTCTTGGCGGCAAGGGCGGCGGAAAGGAGAGTCTTGCTCAGGGAGCTGGCGTGGACGCTTTAGCAGTTCCGGCAGCATTGACGAAAGCGGAAGAGCTGGTTTCTTCCTGGCTCTAAATTTTTTTGTGGAGGTTTTTCCTCCGATTTTTTTTAATAGGATTTTACGCGGCGTGATTTTTGAAACGCGAATAGCGCGAATCGCATGCCGAAGGCAGGCTCACCGCTTTGCACGTCGTTCCGTCGTGCTCACTGCTTCGCAGCTTCGCGAAATAGCGCGAATAAAAAAAATCACCAATGACAATTTTTCAAAAAATAAATTGTCTGTGTGTTTCATACCGGAGCCATCTGGATGAAAATGAATTATTTTTGTAAATTTTAAAAATCGCCATTGGCGATTTTTTATTCGCGTTATTCGCGTTTCTTTCCAAACGAGACCAAAAAAAATCAGTACCCGATAACCACGCAGAACAGCTTACTCCGCACTTCCGGCGGCTGGGCAGCTGTCCCTTCAGCGACGCGCTCGTACGAATAGCCAAGATCCTCACAGACCGCAATCCGCATATCAGCAGACACCGCAGTGAGCGCCTTGGCAAGTTCGGCAACCGAAAAGTCCGGGTCTGCAATCACAAACACCGAATGGCCTGCCGCCGCATCGGCTACCGCACGAGAAATCGCTGACGCATGACTCTTCCCATGCGCATTCACTACCGCGACATTCGTCCATGACGCCTTCAACCGTGCAAATGCTACTTGCATCGAAGAAATTCCCGGGATTACTTCGCCAGGCAGATACCCGAGTCCTGCCATAAGCGGGTCACCAGTCGACAAAATAACCGCGCCCTCAGGAAGCGTGCGGAGAGCCTTGTAGTCGGTTATCTCAATCACTTCCGTGTCAGCTGCTGTGTACGGTTTTGCCAGCTCAATCGCCCGGTCGGACCCATAGATCAACTTCGCCGCACGAATTTTTGCAATCCCCTCTTCGGTCAGCATGCCGGTTCCTGCCCCTACTCCGACAATAATCATGATTCCTCCTCCGAATCGATCAGGACTGTTCCTGCCCGATCAATAATCACAATTCGCAGATGCGGATATCGTACTTTCGCATCCGCCACCTCAGCAGAAAGTGCCACAGACCCTGCGGATGACGCCATCAGCTCCTCAACAGTTGCAAATCCCCGCGAGGTCGCAGTCTTGGAATCGAAAAATCTGAGAATCAGACCTGGCAGTCCACAGATGACAGCGTTTTGGCATCCCTCTGCCGCGGCAAGCGCTTCACTGATCTTTGAACCCGCAAGCACCACCTCGTACTCTGGAAACAGCAGGCGCGAAAACCGCAGACCGGTCCGTCCGGTCGTAATCACCACACGTTCAGCAGCCGAGATCCGCTCGGCAAGCGTCTCGGTCAGATGATCATCCCATGGCTCGACAAAACCCGTCGTTCCGACAACTGAGATGCCGTCAAGCACGCCGACTTTTGGATTCAGCGTCAGGGCACCGATACGTCGTCCGTCAGGAATCGTCAGCAGAACTTCTGCTGCCGCAATGCCTGCCGCGCGACATCCTGACTCGATCGCCGACAAAATCTCATCACGCGCCTGAGGGCTGATTGCAGGTTCACCTTCTGCGTAGCGGGGAGTTGAGCGGCTGAATCTGCCGATGCCTTCTCCCGCAATGAGCGTCGTTGCGTCAGCAGGCTTTGCCTCGGCACAAATGAGAATACCTGCCGTGATATCATCAGGATAATCACCGGCAAACTTTCGCGCCTCACCGCATCCATTGCGTCCCTTTGTCGGAACGTTTGCTGTAACTCCGCAGGGAAGAGTAATCTCTGCCTCGGTGATACTCTCTCCACGAAGTGACGCGACCGCAGCAAACGCAGCGGCCGCAGCAGTTGTTCCGGTCGTAAACCCGCGGCGGAGCACCGTTCCGTTCGCCGTCAGAACCCCAAAGCCGCTCTCGGCAAGTTTGAGGGCCGCGGGCTCGTCACATTTTGCAACCCATGCCTCAGGATAGGGAAAACCACTTACCGGATCGATCATTTCTGCTGTTCTGCAAACATCGTAATAATTTCATTCAGCGACGCAACCGCGATCGGTGTTCCGCCGCGGGTGCCAACGTTTGAGACTGACGGCACGTTTTTCGTGCGGAGAATCTCCTTTGACTCTGCCGCATTCACAAACCCGACCGGGGTTCCCACAATCAGTGCCGGACATATGCCCTCATCCACAAACGAACAGACCGTCAGAAGAGCGCTCGGCGCATTTCCAATCACCACAACTGAACCTGCCAGTCGGTCTTTCAGAGCAACGAATCCTGCCGAACTGCGGGTGATGCCAAGTCTCTCCGAGATATCAGCGCCGTAATCCAGCGCGCACTCCACGCTGCATGAGTGACCGCGCTTCTGAATGCCGGTCAGAACCATTCTGATGTCGGTGAAGATCGGGGCACCTGATTTGATCGCCGCAAGACCTGCGGAGACTGGATCATTGTCGAACCGCAGAAGATCCGCCATTGCCCAGTCGCCGACAGCAATCGAACATCTCTGACGAATACGGTCTTCTGGCGTTGCATTGCCAACCATCTCACGCGCCAGACTTCTGCTGCGCGAAGAGATCGAAAATCCCTCCGGCGTATCAGCGCCGATATCAGTATACGTACTTTCGGTGGTAACCGCGGGGTGTAATAATTCCTTTGACATCTCCGTTATCCTCCCAGAATCTGGTTTCTTCGCCGCCGATGATTAAAATCGAGTGCATATCAACCAGTTCATCATTTTCACCAAGCGATGCAAGTGTTACGCAGAACGCCTCTTCGCCGTCCCGGAACACATTCTTCACCACACCGACCGGTGTCTCGGGCGAGCGGTACTGCATGGCAATGTTGATCGCTTTTCCAAGATTCAGCGGTCGTCCCCTGCTCTTTGGATTGTAAAGTGCGACCGGCACGCCCATCTGGAACGCGAGGTTCAGCCGCTTTTCAATCATCTCCCAGGGTGTTAACAGATCCGACAGGCTGAGGGTTACATAATCTCCGGAAAGCGGTGAGCCGAGACGTGAAGCAGCCGCAGTAGCCGCGGTTACTCCCGGAATCACCTCAACATCGGTGTTCGGGAACTCATGCTCAACAACTTCGAGCACGATGCTTGCCATACCGTAGACGCCGGCATCTCCGCCGGTAATCATTGCCACATTATGGTCTGCTGCAAGGCGTGCGGCTTCTTTTGCGCGGTCAACCTCTTTTCCCATCGAGCTTCTGATGACCTGTTTATTCCTTATGAGCGGTTCAAGCATCTCGAGGTAAAACGCGTTGCCGATGATCACATCGGCTGTGGCGATTGCCTTGATTGCGGCCGGAGTCAGTTGTTGCAGACTTCCGGGTCCTGAGCTTACGATCCAGAGAGTTCCCATGATTATTATTGTCCTATGGCAATGGTGACGCGGCCATAGACGGTCTTGTTCAGTATCAGAGTTCCTGACTTTGCGAGCGCCAGAGCGCAAGGTTCTGCAACGCCCGCAAGTCCGAGCATCTCCGCGCGAGACGGAGTTTGCGGTACTTGTGCGTTAACTGTTTCGTCATCTAAAAAGATGAGATTGCCGGATAAGGACCTGACAGCCTCATGAAGTCCTGCCTCATGAAATTTTTTTACGGTTGTTGCAAAAATTTTCACGTCCGCAAGCGGAATCCCCGCGGTTTTGCATGCGGAATCGATTGCTGCGAGGATTTCTTCAGCGGTTGTGCCAAGCCGGCAGCCGATACCGATCACGTAGGGTGAGTTGTTGACGAGGACCGATACTCCCGGATTTGCGATGACGATGTGCGGAGGATTCACCCGCACGATCGGAACTTCACCGTCAAGGATCGCGCCGTTCACCTCGCGGGTTGAGGAGCGGTTGACGACTGCAAGGCCTTCGAGCCGTGCGGTCTCTTCAACCGACGGCCTGCCAAGCGTCTCGGTCGCGGTTGAGATGACTGGTTCAATTCCGATCTCTGCAAGACGTTTTGCGCAGAGATTGCCGCCGTGATGACCGCCGAGAACCGGTATCGCGTACTTGAGGTCAGGCGTCACCACGACAACTGCCGGGTCATGCCATTTGTCGGTCAAGAGGGATGCGCATCCTCTAACCGCAATGCCTGCTGACATCACGGCAACGATTACGTCCACACTGGTATAGAGTTCGGCGAACACGTTTTCCCTGTACGGCACCAGCTCTGCTTCAAGATGTTTCGCGATTTTTTCTCCTGAAGAAAAAAACCGGTCCAGAACAACAACAGCAGTAGTCATCCGTAGAGGTGTGAGTTGGTGTAGGCAGCTTTGATTCCTTTTACAACGTCTCCCACGATGATGAGAGCGGAGCGTTCGATGCCTTCCTCGTGAACTTTTTCTGCGATCGTTGCAATCGTTCCGCGGACAATCTTCTGGTCAGGCCAGGAGGCATGATAGACGACGGCAACCGGTGTGTCTGCCGGACGTTTGAGCTTCTGCATCACCGAGTCGATGTGGCCGGTGGACAAGAAGATCACCATCGTTGTTCCGTGGGCGGAAAGTTCGGCAAGCTGGTCTGCGTCCAGTGTCTGGCCGGCAGAACGCGTGACGATCACCGACTCTGAGACGCCGCGAAGGGTGTACTCAGTTTGCAACGCGGCTGCCGCGCCAAACATGGAAGAGACGCCGGGAATAATTTCTGCGTGAATGCCCTCCTCTTCAAGAGGTGCGATCTGTTCCACGATCGAACCGTAAATTGCCGGATCTCCAGAATGCAGCCGCACGACAAATTTTCCGGCGCGAACATTTTCTGCGATAACGGATGTTATCTCTTCAAGCTTCATGCCCCATGAGTCGAGTTTGAGGGAGGCAGGCGACTGTGCTACCAGTTCAGGATTTACGAGAGAGCCTGCATAGATGAGAACGTCGGCCTGTTTGAGCAGCTCCATTCCTTTGACGGTGATAAGACCCGGATCGCCACATCCTGCGCCGACAATGTAGTACTTCATACCTTCCTCGCAATCATGATCGAGAAGTAGTTGGTCTTTTCCGGCAGAGTTCCGCGATGAACGCGTTCGCCTTCCATATACATCCGCTCAACCACGATGAAGTCATTGTAGCCTTCAGCCTCCAGCAGGCCTGCAACCTCTTTGGGTTTTGTTACCTTCATCAGAATTTTTGTGGCAGGTGCGGTCGGGCCGTCAGTTACCAGGAACGCGCCGTTCACGGGAATTTTTGCATGGGACGCGACTGCGGTGATGGAGCTGATGCCGGGAACTGTTTCCACTTCAAGACCCGGGTAGGACTCTTTCACCATCTCGGCAAGACGGGAGAATGTTGAGTAGTAGTTTGGGTCACCGATCAGACCGAAGACCGCTTTGCCGGTTTTTGCTGTGGACGCGATCTTTTCTGCGTTACGGCACATGCACTCGGTGATGACCGATTCATCACGGGTCATGGGAAACTCAAGGGTCACGATATTTTTCGCGTAGGGTCTGACCAGCTCGCAGGCGATACCGCCCGGAACAAATACGGTGTCAGCTTCCTGAAGAATTTTGACGGCTTTGAGTGTCAGGAGATCTGCGTCTCCGGGGCCAAGGCCGACTGCGGTCAGCATTCGCGGCCTCCGTGGATGATATAGATGGGGTTTATTGGTTTGAACATAATGCGCTCCACAAGTTCGTAGGATCTGGAGATCTGTAAGTGAACGGCTTCCTGAAATATTCCAAGACTCTGCATAGTATGCATCGCCTCAACTGCGGTTTCGATCAAAACCGCGTTCACGACAATGCTTCTGCATCCGTCAGCATCAAGTCTGGTGATGATCTCGGCAATGTCGCGGCTTCCTCCGCAGAAGGCACAGTCGATTTTTTTGCGGGAAGAGGAGAGAAACTCCATTGCTTCTCCTTCGACCGTTTCAACTGTCGCCATTCCCTCGCAGGTCTCTTTGGTGCAGGCGATTGCGAGAGCTCTGCGGTCGACCGCATACACGTGGCCGGAGGGACCGGCAAGGTTTGCAAGTTCTTTGGTTACCGTTCCCGTTCCGCAGCCGATGTCAGCGACTGTGTCGCCAGGCCGCACGCCGAGTTTTGCAAGTGATACGGCCATCACTTCCGGTTGTGTTGGTCCTCCGGGTAGTTCCATTTCTGATCTCCGTTGTCAGGTAAAATTACCTTAGCGAAATATTGCTGAATAGTGTTTGCAGGGAGGTGATATAGTTGTATGGAGTTGGGGCAGCTGCTGGTTAATCAATTCCTCCTAATCTTGATATATGATAGGGTCATATTCCTACTTATGAGAAAATTCGGCATTTTATTTGTTATGCTGGTTGTCGTTGCCGCTTGCGTCCTCGCGGCAGGATGCATCGGTACTGACAGCGGTTCGGCAACTCCAACTCCTACTCCGACGCCGTCGTCTGAGCAGGTAACAACAGTAATGGTTGATAAGTTCGGCACTGTTATTCCGGCAAATGATAAGATTCAGTTCATTCTGCCATCGAATCCGACTACCGGTTATGGATGGATTGCAGCTGATGTTTCTGGTCTTGTGATTAACCAGACTTATGAAGCAACGCCGGTCGAGGAGGGTATTGCAGGCTCCGGAGGAAATGATATCTTCACGATCACTGCGGATAAAGCAGGAACCTATCAGTTCGTTGCTGAGTACAAGCGGTCGTGGGAGAATGAGACTCCTCTTGAGACCTTTACCCAGGATCTGATCTTTGTTGATCCAACCACCACTCCGTCAGATGTTCCTCTGCTTTCCGTTGCATTCACCGGGAAAGTTAATCCGGCTGCCAGCGAAGTAGTGAAGGTTGTGACCGAAGGCAATCCGACTACCGGCTATGAGTGGACGATCACCAATGACACGCAGCTGAAAGTGCTGAACTCGACCTTTGTGTCTTCTGCAATACCGGGCTCGACTATGGTCGGTGTTGGCGGTTTCTATGAGTGGTATGTCACTGCAGAGAAAGCAGGAACGTATGAGTTCGCTGCCGAGTACAAGCGGTCGTGGGAGGATGAGCCGATAGGCAAGTTCTTCTTTGACATCACGTTTGTGTGATTGAAAAAAAATTCTTTTTTTTATTTTGTGACGCATGTTCTGCTTCACACGCACGTTTTGCTCCGCCCACGGAAAAACGGAACACACGGAGTTTCACAGAAAAGCATCACGGAGCAGACGTGAACAGCACGGAATTTGAAAATAAAAATGTTGCAAAAATATTTCTTCAAGATTTTTTCAAAAAAAGATCATGTGATTTTTTATGGTATCACACCGCAATTTTAAAAAATTTATTTCCGTGCTGTTCACGTCTACTCCGTGATGTTTTTTTCCGTGCGTTTTTCCGTGTGATCCGTTTTTCCGTGGGCGGAGCTGTTACGAAATCATGCGAGTCCTGGGCGGAGCAGCGACGAGTGAAGCCTGTCGTTATTCATCATCGTAAATCTGCTGGACTCTGCCGACCTGTCCGTTCGTGAGCCGCACTTTGATTCCATGCGGATGCGTGGACGAGTTCGTGAGAATTTCTGCAACCCTCCCCCATGTTAAAGCACCGGTCGGCTGATCAGCCTTTAACACCACTGCCACCGCAGTTCCCGGTCTGATATTTTTTCGTACACGTCCGTCAAGCATACCGTTCATGTAGAGCCTGTACCGCTATAAAAGTTCATCATCTCTCAGACGAAACATGAAGAAAAGAAATGGCAAATGATTTCGAGCGTACTGTGGTCAACTGCGTGAACCGGTATTTTACCGAACACCGGATGAAGGGATTTGCCTACCGCCTCAAACAGGCACGCTTCAATGCCCAGTACGTTGACATCATCGTTGACTCTCTGGACCCTGCGCATTATCTTGCGATCGAGTGCAAGTCGCTGAAAGGAAAACGGCTGTCGTTTTCCAGCAACTTCCACAAAGACAAAGACGGCGTACATCAGATCGACAACATCTCAGGTTTTCTCAAATATACCGGTCGCAAAGGATTTCTTGCGGTCGAGTTTCGCGGCGTCGGGCAAAAAAACGAGGCATACCTGATGCCCTGGGAAACGGTCTGCGCATTTTATGATATGCAGGCAAGTATCCCAATCGAGGAGTTCCGCAAATGCATTCCCTTGGAACGCACCTCCTATGGATATCATCTGGAATGCTTTTCTGTACCGTAACGCTGCGTTCTGAATTCTGCTTCGTTCACACGTTCTGCTCCGGTTGCGGGTTCTGCTCCGCCCACGGAAAATCAGAACACACGGAAATTTCACGGAAAAAAAAACATCACGGAGCAGACGTGAACAGCACGGAAATAATTTTTTAGAGTTTTGTGCGATACCATAAAAAAATATAATGATCTTTTTTTGAAAAAAATCCTGAAGAAATATTTTTGCAAAATTATTATTTTCAAATTCCGTGCTGTTCACGTCTGCTCCGTGATGTTTTTTTTCCGTGAAATTTCCGTGTACTCCGTTTTTCCGTGGGCGGAGCTGCGACAAAGGCATGCGGATGGTAAACTGTTCACCCATAAAACTACACCGCCGCCTCCGTCAGACTAAATATCCCTGAGCACCAATACGTATAGAATCTATGCGAGGGTCGAACAGATTTTTATCACTGAATGGAAAACCGGTCAAAACACCGGTTGTACTCGCATCCATGGCGGGAATTACCGACGCCGCGTACGTTCTCGAACGTGCCGCCCATGTCGGAGCTGCATTTATCGGCGGATTTTCCCTGGACGCGGCCACGCAAAACGCGGCAAAACAGATGGTTGCAGCAGGCCGCACCGAGTTTTCCGACAGTCTGGACGACATCGCAACCGAACTTGCCATGCTGGAAGGATCCAATCTGGTGATCGGTCTCAACCTTCGCGGCTCAACACCCGAAGCCTTCGTTGCCGCCGCCCGCAAATTCGGAAAAAATGTAATCTATGAGATCGATGCCCACTGCCGCCAGCAGCCCATGATCGAAGCCCACTGCGGCGAATATCTCCTTCACAATACCGACGCCCTCTGTGACATCGTTCGCGCCCTTCATGCAGAAGGCGTCACCATCTCGGTAAAAACCCGGGCAGGCGTCACTGACGACCGGCTGCTTGCCAGAAAACTCTGGGCTGCCGGCGCAGACATTCTGCATATCGACCTGATGGATACCGGATACACCCGCATCCGCCAGATCAGAAACAGCTGCCCTCTCATTCTCATCGCCAACAACAGCATCGACTCCCCTGACAAAATGATGGACATGTTCTCGCACGGTGCTGACCTCGTCTCCCTTGCAAGAGGTGCAAGCGTGCCAACACTCCAGCTTCTTGACCGCTACATTCGTGCGACCGCCGAAGAAAGCGGCTGGTATAACTCTCCCAAACAGCTCTGCCGCGGCGGCGACCTCAGGTCCCTGACGTTCTGCTGCATGCCGGTAAAACAGTGTCCGCTGCTGTCAACCCTCGACTCTATCGACATGAGCCGCCAGGATTACCTCGCACTCAAAGAAGGACTTGTGCAGGGTTCGCCAATCTCTCAGGGAAGCCACACCTGCTTCGGCAGTCTTGCCTGGTGCTGCAAATCTTCCACACCCTGCATGTTCCGCGATATGACACTGAAGGCTGTTCCTCTTCCAAAGAATGAGTATATGGCGCTGAAACGGGATCTTGCGGATGGTATCATGGAGAAGATCTTCGCCGATGTCCCAACAGACTGTTGAACCTGTTAATCTCGCCGAACTTGCACAGTTTGCCATGCTGCTTGAGGTCACCGCAAAGCAGAAGCCCGGCAATATCGACCGATGTCATGATTATGATGACACGCATCTTGCACATTTTCTGGCATCCGCAGTTCTGGCAGGACCGGTGTTCTCCCGCGTTGCGGAAGGCAGTATCTCGCTTGGAGAAGCGATGTACGATGCGGTTGCCAGAACCAATATCCATAACGGCGGCAACACACATTTTGGCGCATTCATTCTTCTTCTTCCGCTGATCGCAGGCAGAGGAACTGCCGGCGCGGCAGAGGTGGTGAAAAAGACCACGATCGAGGATGCGGTTCTCTTTTACAAAGCATTCGGCCTTACGCAGGTGCGGGTCAGATCCGAAGATCCTATGGATGTAAATGATCCTTCATCGATTCAGCGGCTGATCGATGAGAAGATCACGATGTATCAGGTGATGGAGTATTCAGCCCTGCATGACATGGTTGCCCGCGAGTGGACGAACGGATTTCTGCTGACCCGGAGAGCTGCCAATCTGCTGTTTGAACTTGGTGATGGGGAAAAAAACATTACGAAAATGTTTCTGTCGCTGATGGCCGAGTGTCCTGACACGTTTATTGCGAAAAAGTTTGATCAGGCAACTGCTGAAGCGGTTATGCAAAAAGCGGCCGCGGTTCTTGCAGGGAATGAAACGCTTGCAGAGTTTGATGAGGAGTGCATCAGAGATGGTATCAACCCTGGTTCTCTTGCTGATATCTGTATTGCGGGAATTTTTACCGCACTTTTAGAGGGATGGAAATGGGACTGTTAGGCGAAGGTATTACCGAAGTTATTGCGGTGACAAAGGACAACGCAGCTCCGATGGGAATTATTGTGAAGCCCGGGATGTCTCCGCGAATGATTCTTTTTAAGGGGTCGGCGACCGTTGAAAATATTCTCAAACACGGATGGGTTACGGCGAACTTTGTCTCTGACTGTTATCTGTATCCGCAGTATGCGTTTTCTGATGCGGCTCCGTCAGATCTTTCCAAGGTGTTTGTGGGCGGAGTTATGATGCAGAGGCTGTCTGGCGCTGATGCGTGGATGGGATTTCTGACGCAGGTTCTTCATGAGACTGAGGAGACGTATTACATTGAGCTGATGCCGGTTGCATCCGAGTACATCCGCGAGGATCCTCGTCCGATTAACCGTGGTTTCAACAGTGTTATTGATGCGACTGTTCATGCAACGCGGTATGTCCACAGCAGAGATGATTCGCTGAAGATGCTGATCGAGTATCATTTGGGAATTATTGCGAAGTGTGGCGGCCCCCGCGAACGCGAGGCTGGGGCTCTGTTGAAAGAGATCTGCGGGCTGTAATTTTTTTTCTATTTTTGGTGTTGTGGTACGTTCTGCTCCGCCCACGATTCGCATGCCTTCGTCACAGCTCCGCCCACGGAAAATCGGAGCACACAGAAATTTTACGGAAAAAAATCACGGAGCAGACGTGAACAGCACGGAAATAATTATTTAGGAGTCTGTGTGATACCATAAAAAAATTAATGATCTTTTTTTGAAAAAATTGTGAAGAAATATTTTTGCAAAATTATTATTTTTAAATTCCGTGTTGTTCACGCCTCTCAGTGATGTTTTTCCGTGAAACTCCGCACTTTCCGTTTTTCCGTGGGCGATTGATCACAGATTAAAAAAAAGAAAAACGGTTCAGAAAACCGTCTCTTACTTTTTAGTGACTACAGTAATACCTGCGTCTTTGAGTGCTGCTTTGAGCTGCACATCCTGAATAGAACCAAGCTGTGGATCAGCGATCACCACATTGTTTCCTTCAGCACTGCGGTCCTTGACCCATTTGACAAACAACTGCCAGTCATCTGCCGGAGAGTTGATGGACGCAACAAGACCTGAGCCTTCCTGCATAATCGGAGCAAGAATCTTTAAGCCGACATTGCCGGTACTCATATCAATTGCGCTGATATAAGGCGGGGTTCCGGCAACCGCATACTGAATCGTGTTCTGCGCAAGCAGGGTCATCAGCTGCGGGCCGCCAGTTCCTTCGACGAACTTCACATCAGCAATCTTCTCGCCATTGATGAAAAGCTCTGCCTCAGAAACCTTTCCTGCCTTATCGGTGGTCGGTTTCAGATAGGAGTTGTAGGTGTCCTTGAAGTACTGCCAGTCCTTCAGAAGGACAAACAGCGGAGCATCATGATCGCTTGGCAGGTATCCAATCGAAATCGGCGTCTTCACGGCCGCGGGCGTCGTAAGTTTGCCGCTGGCAATCTGCTGGGTCGCTGACTCGTACGGGCCGAAATCATAGAGCAGATCCTTGGACTGTGCCGGGGTAGTGGACAGGAGTTTTCCTGAGATCAGACCAAGCTCACGCTGGGCGTTGATGAACTCCTCATTGCTGTCAAGCCAGGTGTTTGTCACCTTGCTTGAGAACATAATTGTCGGAATTGAAGCCTCCAGCACGTCAACCGAGTTCACGGTGATCTCACCATACGTCATGTCCTGTTTGGAGAACAGCCAGTCTGCGGTAAGCTCTGCGGATTTGTCAGGATAATCGTTGATGTACTTGTTGCCAAGAATGGTGAGCGCAACAAGGCTCGTGGCAATGTCAGGATTTTTCAGCGCTTCGGAGTTTGCACCAAAAGCACAGCAGGTGTGCTCCACCCACATGCCTTCCGGCGGCAGGTTCTGGCTGTATGAAACGATTTTTCCTACATCGCCTTCGACACCGACCGCCACAAACGGCTGCCAGATGATGTATCCGTCAATTTTTCCGGTTGCAAGAAGTGCGGGCATAGTACCAGCTCCGGTGTAGAGAATTTCCACTGTCGGAGTTTTGTCGGAGTCGTTCGGTGTTGTTACACAACCGGCGGCAAAAACCATTGCCGCACACACAACAAGAAGACCTGCAGCTGCAAGCAGATGCTTTGTATTCATACATTCATATTGTTCGACAGGTGTATTTAATTTATTGTAACGTATTGTGATGATTTGTAGGCCGATATTGTTACAATACATATCAGGATGAGTATTTGTGTATAATTTTCTTGGGAAGGAGGGGGCGAAAGAGATGAGTTTTTTCCCAGTCAGGATGCCGGTCTGTTGGGTTTGCAGGAGATTTCCAAGCTGCGGTGAAGGCCTGCATTTCGCGGGCGGCTCAAAATACTACTGTAATGTTCAATCTGTTGACTTCATGTATTGTTAAAACGAATATAATTCCGAAATTACTATGCGGATACTCATACTCGGAGCCGGAGCTGTTGGTCTGACCGTTGCTGCTATGTTATCAGAGCATGCGGAGGTCTACGCTGTCTGCCGGAAAAGATATGCTGACGCAATTTCTGTTGACGGGTTTGTGATGACCGGCATCTGGGGAGAGAAGACCTGCCGTTTCCCCTGCGGCGAGTCGGTTCCAGCAGGTTCCTGGGATTATATCATCATCTCCACCAAGTCTGCTGCGACCAGAGAGATCTGCGAAAAATATCATCATCTGTTTGGAGACGCTGAGGTTGTGAGTCTGCAAAATGGTATCGGTAACGAGGAGATCATCAGCGAGTACACCATCCACGTAATTGGTGCTATGATCATTACCGGCTTTGAGTGGCGGGGAGACAACGCAGTGTTTGTATCGGTTGATGGCGGCAAAACGATGTTCGGCAGATTCCCAAAAGGAGTGAGTGATGCAGCGCAGAAACTTTCCGATCAGTTCAATGCGTCAGGCATCCGGTCCGGCGTGAGCGCTGACATCAAGAGTGTTGTCTGGTCGAAGGCGTTCTACAGCTGTTCACTCAATCCGCTCGGCGCGGTGATGGAGTGTCCGTACGGAGACCTCCGCAAAACACCTGCATGGAATATTATTACCGATATTGTGACCGAGGCGTTTGCGGTCTCGAAGGCCGAAGGCGTTGAGCTGCCGCAGAAGAGTGCTTCTGCTTACCTGGATTTTCTGTTGCAGGAGAAGATTCCGCCGACCGCGAAGCATTACAGTTCGATGTATCAGGATATTGTTGGGGGAAGGCTGACAGAGATTGATTACATGAACGGGGCGATTGTGAAGCTTGGGGAGAAACATGGAATTGCAACTCCGGTAAATCGGATGATCGTAAATCTCACGCATTTTAAGGAGGAGCTTAGATGACTGAGGTGCGGCGCTCGGCGATGATTCTTGCCGGCGGCGAGGCAAAAAGGGTGAACGGACGCGAGAAGTATTTTTTCTTTTACAAGGGATGTTCGTTTATTTCGCGGCTGGTGATGACGTTTACGGGAATTGCGGATGAGATTTTGATTGTTGCCAAGAGTGAGGAGCAGGCAAAGCAGTTCGACGGGCTGCCGGTTCGATGCACTTGGGATAAGCTGCGGGGTCTTGGACCGATCGGGGGAATTTCGTCAGGAATTGAAGAGGTCAAAGGAGAGTTTGTGTTTATTGCGGCATGCGATATGCCAACGATTCACCGCTCGATTGTGACGTATCTGTTTGATCATATCGGCGAGTACGATGCGATCATTCCTGAGTGGGAGAACACGGATATCGAACCTCTGCATGCAGTCTACCGCGTTTCTGCACTGCGGCAGTATCTGGCACATCATGAGTCGCTGTCGCTTCGCGATATGGTGAATTCGCTGCATACGCTGCGGGTGAGTTCAGAAGAGCTGCGCAGGTTTGATCCAAATCTGGAGACGTTCCAAAATATCAATACACTTGATGAGCTGCATGCACTCGGTCCTGATGCTGCGTACGAGGAGAAGCATCCGGAACGCGAATCATGTGAAAAACGCGAATAACGCGAATAAAAAATCGCCAATGGCGATTTTTAAGAAAATACTAAATTACTTATTTTTTCGATAGAATCCCTCAAAGAAATATAAATAATTTCTTTTGAAAAATCGCCATTGGCGATTTTTTATTCGCGCTATTCGCGTTTCAGAAAAAAAATAATCAGAAGAAGTCCAGCGTTGCCTGAGACGGAGCCTTCTTTTTTTCTTCAACTACCGGCTCAGGTACAACTTCTGGAACAACCTGCTGCACCGGAGGATTTTCCGCTCTGAACTTTTCCAGTTCTGCTTCGCGCTCCTCCTCCTCTTTTCGCGCAGCCGCACGTTTTGCCGCAGAGATCTTTTTCATCTTCATCTCCCGCTCCTTTGCAAGTTTCTGCGCTTCCTTAAACACGGCTGTGGCTTCAGTTTTGTCATGGAGCAGAATCGTCAGCTGGTCATCATCAAGATCATGGCGTTCGCAGAACTCCAGCGGGGATGCTGCGGCAAACCGCGAGAGAAGGTCCAAGTAAACGCGCTGAATCTGTGCATCAGGAATACTGTAGCCTTCGCCGAGTTTTGCGGCAAGGGTTCGTCGAACCGTCTTCTGCTTTTTTGCCGTGCCCATTCTCCGCCAGCGTGACGGCGGCATAATTCTGGGCCGGAACCCTGCGCCGTCAAACTCTTTGGCAACCCCTGAGGTTGTCATCGCAGTTGCGTACCGCCAGAGCGTGTAGTACTGGCGGATCATCGTCCGCCCAAGATAGATGTCTGCACGGGAGAGTGCGGCATACGCTCTTGCTCGCCTGCCGGCATCAGCGACCGCGGACGCAGACTCCTCAACCCACTGCATAACGGTGTCGGGTTTCTCCTCACACTCGCGCGAGAGCTTCTGAAGTTTTGCATCAGGAGCACCAGAATAGACTCCTGCGACCAGATCAAAAATGCTTGCGCGTTCATCCTTCTGCGAGGTGTTTACATCCTCAGCAGTGATGGCGGTTTTGCCGGTTGATGCGCCGAACAGCATATTGACCGCAGACCGCATGTCGCCTGATGCACTCTCCGCGATCGCGGAAAGTGCGTCTGTACCGCAGGAGATCTTTTCCATTGTGCAGATCTCACGCATCCGCTTCTCCATCGTGGACGAAGTGATGGAACGGAAAGGCACAGCATCACAGAGCTTGCGAATCGAATCCGAAACTCCATATGCATCGTTTGCGATCAATATGATCGGCTGGCGGGCTTCTTTCAAAATATCAGCGATCGCGCGTGCACCCCCACGGTCAGCATTTCCTTCGAGGTTGTCAGCTTCGTCGATGATGATCAGTTTTCGGCTCGCGCCAAAGAGGCTGGTGGTCGCAGCAGAGTTTCCGGCAACCCGCTCGATCACTGATTTGGTTCTGGCATCACTTGCGTTCAGCTCCAGAACCTCCCAGTCCATGTCGCGGGCGAGGGCTAAGGCTGCGGAGGTTTTTCCGATGCCGGGTTTTCCGGTGATCAGAAGAGGGCGGGAGCTTGGCGTCCAGTTTCGCGCCCAGTCTGATATCTGTTTGACTGCGGCGTTGTTTCCGAGAATGTCTGCGAGATGCTCGGGCCGGTATCGTTCTGCCCAGTCCATAGAGTATGTATCTTTTGGACGCGGAGAGTGATAAACGTAAATGAATGAGGGGGCTGTGATACCACAAAAAAATTTAGTCGATTTTTTTGGTTCATAGAGTATCCCAAAAAATTATTTGTAAAATTCTCAATAAAGAAATTTATTTCAAAAAAAGATTAGATAATCCCGCCCGCATGCTCAAGTTCTGTGCTGCCCTGATGATCAGGGTGCGTCTTCTGACGGATAACAAGAGAAAGTATTAGCACAAAGACCGCGAGGATAAAGGATGCAAGGAACGCCACATCAAACCCATGGGCAAGCAGATCCATCTGGATATTGATCGGCGTTGTCTCCGTAATATTTTCCGCGGCCGCAATCGTCGTGATGCCCCAGACCAGAATAAGGTTGTAGACAGCAATACCGATCGTCATCGGAGCAAACTGCTCAAGACCCGTGAGGCTCGAGACCATACCCTGTTTGCCTTTAGCAACAGAAGAGAGAATCATATTGGTCAACGGCGACATCATCATGCCGAGACCAAGACCCACAACAAAGAGTGCGCCGATAATATAGCCGGTGCTGGTCAGCGAGTCCATGTGCCAGAGCTGGAAGTAGCCGGTAAGCAGCAGCAGGGCACCAACAATACAGAGGATTTTTCCGCCGAATTTGTTGAAAAGTATCCCTGAAAGAATGCCGGTGACCATCATACCAATCGAAAGCGAAGTCAGCACAAGTCCTGCATCAGAGACGCTGAAGTCGCGGACATACTGCAGAAAAAACGGCATCAGATAGTTAATTCCGGCAAAGCTTGCAATCACAAGGACAAATGCCAGATTGGTTAAGAAAAAGTTCGGGTTTTTGAACAGCCTCAGATCAAGCAGCGGCTCAGCATACCTGAGCTGGCGGATAACAAACCCGACAAGCGTAACTGCGGCAACTGCAAAGCAACCGAGAATCACCGGACTGGTCCAGCCAAGGGACAGACCTTCAGAGAAAGCGTAGAGCAGCGTTGCAAGGCCAAGGAAGATGAGTACAGCGCCGTATTTATCAAACGTCTTGAGCGTTGCCGTGCTCTTATCCTGCACAGGAATCGCTTTGAATCCAAGAGCAATAGCAATGATGCCCACAGGCACGTTGATGTAAAAGATCCATTCCCAGGAGAGGTACTGGGTCAAAAATCCTCCGAGAACCGGACCAAGAGCAGTGCCGAGAGCAGCAATGGTCATCAGAATTCCCATCGCTTTTCCTTTCTGGTTCAGAGGAACAAACGTGGTTATCATTGCCGGAGCAATCGCCATCAGCATTGCACCGCCAATTGCCTGTAAGACACGGCCTATCAGAAGCGAAGGGTAGGAGTCCAGAAGTCCGGGGAAAAATCCGCAGGCAAAGGAGCCTATGGTGAATATTGCAAAACCTGCAAGAAAAATCTTCTTGAACCCAACTACATCCGCAACTTTTCCGCAGATGAGAATACAGCCTGCCATCACCAGCAGATAGATGGTTGCAACCCAGCTGACCGAGGATGCGGAGAGATTGAAGATCTCTGAAATGGTGGGAATTGCGATGTTGACGATGGTTCCGTCAAGGGCGGACATGAATGCTGCAAGGGCGACCACGAAGATCAAAAGCCCTACGCCACATGTTGCCGCGGTATTAGCCGTGGATTTTGACATTGCACAATATACGCGGTAGCTGAATATAACAGTATAGGGGACGTACTTTCCGAAAAAAAAAATTATTTTTGAAAAAAAATTATTCTTCCACTGCCCGCTCTTCACGGATGAAGATGCAGAGAATGAAGAGAAGAATGGAAAGTCCTACCGATACAATGAACGCCAGATCAAATCCATAGCTGAGAATATCAGCAGCGATTGATGCCGGCGGCATTTCGGTGATGCCTGAGTTCTGGACTGCAGAGATAATGCCGTAGACGAAGATGATGTTATAGACCGCAACACCGATCGTCATTGGAGCAAACCGTTCAAGACCCGTGATGCTGGAGACCATGCCCTGCTTTGACTGGGGGGCTGCGTTCATGATGAGCGTGGTAAGGGACGTTGTGGTAAGACCAAGGCCAAAACCAATCAGGGCAAGGGACAGAACAATCTGGCCGAGATCGGTTGTCGCATTCAGATCCGTGAGAAGGAGGAAACCGATCACCAGCAGTGCAACACCTGCCATGACAAGATAACGGATTTTACCGACAAGCTTTGCATAGATGAGACCTGCGAGAACTCCGCTGACCATCATGCCCACCGACATTGCAGTAATGATGAGACCGGAGAACGAAGTGCTGTAGTTGTGAACATGCTGGAGATAGAAGGGGAGGAGATAGTTTACTCCTGCAAATGTGAAGAACAACAGAACGACGAGCAGGTTGAGTATGATAAAGGATCTGCTCCTGAACAGGCTGAGGTCAAGAAGGGGATTCTTGTAGTGCAGCTCGCGCCAGAGGAATCCGCCAATTCCGATAACGGCAAGGGCTAAGGATACCAGGATCGTGGCAGAGGTCCAGCCAAGGCTGAAACCTTCGGAGAAGGCAAAGAGCAGTGAGGCAAGTCCGACGAAAACGAGGACTGCACCGAGAGTGTCAAAGCCTTTCAGCGATGATTTGTTGCCAGCAGAGCCTGGGATTGCGAAGTAGCCAAGAATCACGGCAAAAATTCCAATCGGTACGTTGATGAAAAAGATCCAGTGCCAGGAGAGGTATTCGGTGAGGTATCCGCCGAGCGTCGGGCCGAGAGCCATACCGACAGAGGCGAACAGGATGACAAGGGACATGCCTTTTGCTTTTCTGTCGCCCGGCATATAGTAGGAGAGCATAGCAGGGGCAATGACGGTCATCATTGCGCCGCCAACTGCCTGAAGGGCACGAGAACCGAGAAGAGTGGAGAACTGTCCGGTGAAATCCGGTAAAAATCCGCAAGTGAATGATCCTATGGTGAAGAGGATGAATCCTGCGAGAAATATTTTTTTGAATCCTATGACATCGGATATTTTTCCTATGATGAGAAGGAATCCTGCCATGACCAGCAGATAGATAGTGGAGACCCAGGCGACCGAGGAGGAGCTGAGGTCGAATGATTCGGCGATGGTCGGGAGGGCAATATTGACGATGGTACCGTCAAGTGCGGACATGAAGGTTGCGAGCGATGCTGATATGAGGAGGAGTGTTAAAGCGAAACCGGTTGGATGTTCATTCTGCATTATGTAGAGTGTTACGAGGGGTTCAGATAAATACTGTTGGACTTAGCCATTTTTCTTCGGGAGGTGTTACCGCACGTTTTGGTTACCGTTTCGTAGCTCCGCCCACGGAAAAACGGAGTACACGGAAAATATCACAGAAAAAGATCACGGAGCAGACGTGAACATCACTGAAGAAAAAATTATTTTGAATAGGAGTTACGCGATGTAATTCTGCGAAGTAGTGAGACAGCCAAGAATGATTTTTTAAACACGAACCGCGTAATTCCTATTCAAAATAATTTTTTCTTCCGTGCTGTTCACGTCTGCTCCGTGATCTTTTTTTCCGTAAAATTTCCGCGTGTTCCTGCGAAGCAGTAAGCAGGCCGAAGGCATGCGTTCTGATTTTCCGTGGGCGGAGCTACAACGAACATTAGTTGCCAATAAACGAATTTCGGTGAAAAAACCTCTTCAGGGTTACCAAGTGCTTAATATGCACGACTGACATACGAGATTGGTATGAGTGATCCTGTAGTTGAGGCAAAGAGGGATGCCGGCATTCGCGCGGCAGATATGGTGAAAGATGGTATGGTTGTCGGCCTTGGTACCGGTTCAACGGTATTTTTTGCGATGGAGCGGCTTGGCGAACGAATTAAATCCGAGGGGCTGCATGTTCTTGGTGTGCCGACGTCAAACCAGACCGCGATGCGTGCTGAGGAGTATGGTATTCCGTTGACGACGCTGACGCAGCATCCACAGCTTGATCTGGCGATTGATGGCGCGGATCAGGTTGATCCAAAGAAGCGGATGATTAAGGGGCGCGGAGCTGCACATCTGCGGGAGAAGGTTGTGGCAGATGCGGCGAACCAGTTTGTTGTGGTGATTGATGCAGGAAAAGAGGTGGCGGGTCTTGATGCGGCAGTGCCGATCGAGGTTCTGCCGTTTGCGTACGGCAGTGTTGTTCGCAGACTTCGTGAACTGGGCGGCGAACCGGTTATGCGAAACGGAGTGAAAAAGGACGGGCCGGTTATCTCTGACAATGGAAACTATGTGATTGATTGTGCGTTCGGCGCGGTTGCCGATCCGGCAGGACTGGAGACTGCGATCAATGCTATTCCCGGCGTTTTGGGCAATGGTATTTTTGCCAGAATGACGGAGAAGACGGTTGTGATTGTGGGCGGCAGAAAATAATTTTTTCAGCTCATTACTTTTTTGTCATGTTTTTTTTCGTGAAATTTCGCGGTACAATTTTCACACGAAAAAAATTGAACCAGACAAAAACAAACACGACAGGTAATGCATACTACACCTGCCGAGTAAAAAAAATTCAGATAACCAACTTTATTTTTCCCAGTGCAGCTGTCGGTATCGTTCAGCCGCAGACTTCGCAACATCATCGAACAGATCGCCGCCGTGCGCATCGATGCCCACCACAAGCGGCATGTCCTTTATGCGAATCTCCCAGACCGCCTCTGCCATGCCGAGCTCAGGATAATGGCAGGCAGCAAGCTCCATACAAGACGCCGCGAGTGCGGCACAGCCTCCCGTGAATGCAAAGTAGACAGCTCTGCCTGAGAGCGCCTCGCGTGCCTCAGCAGACATCCCGCCTTTTCCGATCAGCGCCCGCACTCCTGCATCAATCATTGGTCTGGTCAGCGAGTTCATTCGTGCGGATGTTGTCGGGCCTGCTGCAACAATCACGTTCTTTTCCGTGTCCACGACCGGACCGCAGTGGTAGATGACCGCCCCGTTCGGATCGAACGGAAAACCATCTTCACGGATCTTCAGATGCGCCTCGTCACGTGCCGTGTAGATGGTGCCGGATAGCAGTACGCGGTCTCCTGCCTTCAAGTCCAGGACCTCCGCACCCAGCGGAGTCGTCAGGTGAATCACAACTCCACCTCCCGAATGCCGCGCCGGCAGCACCAGCACTGAATGTTTACCGCGACCGGCAGTGATGCCGTGTGGCAGAATCCGCGCTTCACCTTCACCGCGAGTGCCGTCGTGTCGCCGCCAAGTCCCATCGGGCCGATGCCGAGCGTATTGATCGCATCGCAGAGCTCCTGTTCATATGCATCCATCACATCAATTCGTTCAAGCAGTGCCTCTTTGGCAAGCGCTGCCGCTCCGTCGAATGTTCCGCCAATACCAACCCCGACCACAATCGGCGGACAGGGTCTTGCACCTGCCGCCATGACCACATCCACCACGAACTTCGGAATCTCCGCGGTCTGCGAGGGCAGCATCATTTTGATCTGCGACATATTCTCTGAGCCAGCTCCCTTCGGCAGCACCGTCACCCGCAGTGTGTCCCCTGGCAGGATGTGTATCGGCGGCAGTCCTGCGCCCGTATTGTCCCCGCTGTTGTGCCGAGAAATCGGGTCCACCGCATTTGGCCGGAGCGGCACCGATACTGTTGCTCTCCGAATTCCTTCGGCAACTGCGTCATAGAGCTCCTTTGTTACCGGAACTGTTGGCGGCACGGTCAGGTACACCACCGGAATTCCTGTGTCCTGGCAGATGGGGACCGAGAGGCTTTTTGCTTTATTGAGATTCTCCAGAATATTCGCAAGCTCGCCGCGGGCAACCGGACTCGTCTCCGCCTCAGCTGCATTTTTCAGTGCAGCCTCAACGTCTGAGGGAAGAAAAATCTCCGCATCGCGTGTAGCCTCCGCAACCGCTGAGGCAAGGCGTTCAAACAACAGAGAATTCATGTAAAAGTATATTGCAGAAGAAACAGGTTAAGACTGTCGCTTGAGATATCGTTGTAGCTCCGCCCACAGAATATCGGAAAACACGGAGTTTCACGGAAAAACATCACGGAGCAGACGTGAACAGCACGGAAATATACTCAGGATAAATCGTGTACAAGGCTCTCGTATTTTGTAATTTCTAATAGGAGTTACGCGGTGATGAGTTTCATCGTTTGAGATTTTTCTGTCCTTGTCCTCACTTAGAGTAACCACTGAATGCACTGAGCACACAGAGCTTCACGGAAAAAAATGAAATCGCATGCCTTCGGCCTGCTCATTGCTTCGCAAAAATGCACGGAGAACCACACCGCGTAAGTCCTATTCTAAATAATTTAAAATTCCGTGTTGTTCACGTCTGCTCCGTGATGTTTTTATTTCCGTAAAATTTCTGTGTTTTCCGTTTTTCCGTGGGCGGATCGACGAAGCGGCGGAGCTACAACGATATCAAAAATCAAAAACAACAAAAGAATCAGAGAAAATTGAAAATATGGTATTGATTGAGAGCCGGGATTGGCTTAGTTCTCAACAATAATGCGGGTTGGCGTGGGCAGCTTGTATCCGCTGTGCAGAAGTGCGTCCTTTGCCTGATCAATGTACTGCTCGCTGGTCCAGACAGTAAAGATGCGCTGTCTTGGTGAAACACGTGCTGCAGTTCCAACAGCCTTACCGAATGCAAGACGCATACCCTCAGACACACGGTCTGCACCTGCGCCGGTTGCCTGCTTGTGTTCACGGAGAACGTGGTGCGGGTAGGGGCGGATTTTCAGGTGGAAGTTGCTTCTTCCGACATCCTTCATCAGGCGTCTGTTCATGTTGATACGTGCCGCTTCCATTGCTGTGTGGCGGATCTGGCATGCCTCAAGTGCTTCAAGGTGAATTGCAACCGGGAATTCGGCTGAAAGGTTACCCATATCAAACTGTACAACCTTTACGCCCGGCACACCACCCATGTATTCACGGCGGCAGTATGCCTTCTTGGCAAGGTTGCGGTACATTCTTGCTGGTTTTCTTACCATGTCAAATAACTCCTCGCTCTCTAAATGTGCTAATCATGTTTGGTCGAAATCCTATTAAATGTTCTGATTGCCGGTTTCCAGTTCCTCAATCATATGCAGAACTTTTTTACGGTACTGGGCAAACTCAACACTCGTTCTATCTCTTGGTCGCGAAAGGGAAATCGTATCGATTTCATGCACGCGGCCCGGTCGCGGCGTGAGAATTACAATCCTGTCGGCGAGATAAACTGCCTCATCGACGCTGTGCGTCACAAAGAGAATCGTCTTTTTTGTCGCCTGCCAGATGTTCAGAAGCTCACGCTGCATCTTGTTTCTGGTCTGGGCATCAAGAGCGCCAAACGGCTCGTCCATCAGCATAACCGCGGGATCAGTTGCAAGAGCGCGCGCAACAGCCGCACGCTGACGCATTCCTCCCGAAAGCTCATATGGATAACTGTCGGCAAATGCCTCAAGCCCCACCAGCTTCAGCTGCTTCTCCACCTCAAGTTTCCGCTGCTCGGCAGGAACTCCGGTCATCTCAAGACCGAAGCCCACATTTTCGGCAACCGTACGCCAGGGATAGAGTGAGTACTCCTGAAACACCATTGTCATCTTCGGTGAAGGACCGTTCACGACTTTTCCATCGATTGTGATCTCGCCGGATGTTGGGATGTCAAGACCGCTGATCATCCGAAGCAGTGTCGTCTTGCCGCAGCCGGACGGACCCAAAAGGCAGACAAACTCTCCGTCATGAATCTCAAGATTCACATCCTCAAGAGCAGTAACCGTTCCTTTCCGCGTCTCGAACTTCTTTGTTGCGTGATTGACCCGCACCCAGACTTTGTCATAGTCGCTCATTTGTCAAGCGCCTCCCAGCCGAACTTTTTCCTCTGCACATACTGGAAAAACTGATCCATCACAATACCGATGATACCAATTGCGATCATACCGGCAATCACGATCTGAACCTGACCCCAGTTGTAGGTGTACATGATCATATAACCAAGACCGGATACCGTTCCGGGCAGCATCTCAGCTGCAACTACGCTCATCCAGGCGATGCCAAAGCCAACCCGAAGACCGCTCCAGATGGCAGGGCCTGCCGCAGGCACGATAACTTTGGTCAGGACCTGGACTTCACTTGCCTGATAAATGCGGGCGGTCTCGACCCAACTCTTTCTGACACGCTTAACACCTTCGATGGTATTGACCAGAATCGGGAAAATACATCCGATAACGATAATAAACTCAATAGATCCAAGACCAATGCCAAACCATGCAAGGGACAGTGGTACCCACGCCATCGGAGGGATTGGCCGGAGGATCTGAATCATTCCATCTGAAAACTCTTCCAGCAGTTTGTAGCGCCCGAGAAGAATTCCCAACGGAACAGCAATGATACACGCGATAATGAATCCTAACGATACCCGGTAAATACTAATCAGCGAATTATCTACCAGACTGCCGGAGCCGAAAAGATCAGCAAAAGGTGTAGCAAAAACTGCCAGAACGTTTTCCACCCGCGGCAAAATATAGGCATTATTTATCAGAATTGCCGCGATCTCCCAGCCAAGAACAAATAATGCAGGGAGTATCAGCTTAAAGTACCATTTCATGGATTGTCTATCACCACCCGGTTTTCTGGTAGTAGTATGAAACCTGACCGGTTATCAATACTGCGGGAATGACAAAAAAAAGAAATTTAGTTGTCGTCAAGTCCTGCGACATACTTGTAGAAGAATGCTGCAAGGACTGCACCGACAATAGGGCCAACAACATAGACCGGGAACGTCGTGACCAGTGCAGTTGATCCACCCATAATCGTAGCGATAAGATCTGGACCAAACGTACGGGCCGGGTTAAGCGAACCGCCGGAAATATTTCCGATTGCGATGATAACACCGGCAACCGCCATACCGATCACGAGTCCTGCAAACCCAGGAGTCGCACGCTGGTCAACAGCAACGCCCATGATTGCCAGCATCAGAACAAATGTTCCGATAATCTCTGCAACCAGTACCTGCCAGATGCTGATTCCCGGGAATGGTGCAGTTGCACCAAGCCCGCCGATAGCAAGAGCGTCAGGACCTGCGATAAACAGGAACAGGGCTGAACCGATCGCTGCACCAATACACTGGGCAATGATGTAGGCAACTGTGTCCTTGGTCGGGAACTTTTTGATCGACCAAAGAGCAATACTGACTGCCGGATTGATGTGGGCACCAGATACTCTGCCGAGCGTGTAGATAACAACCGCTACAGCAATACCAAATGCCACACCGACCGCAAGCCAGTCTCCCATACCGCCGAGCGCACCGATACCGATGTCAAACGGTGTAGCTGTCGGCGTTCCTGCTGCAAGCATCAGCAGGACAGAGACCGTACCGCAGCCGATAAAGACAAGGAGCATCGTCCCCACCAGTTCGGCAATACTTCTTTTCACAAGTTCCATACCATCATCACCCGTTCAGTGCATTGTGGCATTCAGGACAAAGAATCCGCGGAATAGGCTTCTTCAGCTTCTTCGCCGGGAAGGGGTATCCCCCTTCCCATACAGACACATCAGCACGAATCATGTGCTCAGTGCATAGCCCCATTCCACAAACAATACAGATACCGGTCGCTTCGCGATCGACACCCAGCTGTTCACACACATAGCATTTCATTTTTATACAGCCTCACGATACTGGCAGTACTGGTGGCGGGAGCCTACCAGACACGCCGTTGCGCAGCTCTTACAGGCACGTGCCGGAGCTGCGGGGGTTCCTTTGTCAAGTGCGATGATGTTGGTCATCATGGTTGCCGTAATCGGCTCGCTTGTCAGCAGACATGGATAGTCTGCAATACGCATCAGTGCAGACGCACGCACCGTGATAGCGCATGCGGGGTATGCATAGCGCTGCGGATTCATGAGAACCTCATTCTCGTGGATCGGTGACAGATCGATAAGCATTCCACCCGAACGTGCGGCGAGCGGTTTTCCTGAACCGTTCTTTACACGCTGCGCCTTGTCGAGGATTTTCCATCCGCGATAGATCATGTCCATGAAATCGCAGTTGTGCAGTTCTGCTGCTGCGCCTCTGGTCGGACGAATCATTACCAGATTGTGATAACGTTTGGTCAGCAGGTCTACGATCATGGGAGCGTTGAATCCGTCCATCTCCAGCAGATACTCTGCTGCCACTGCAGACGCACCGGTCGCAACATCAAGCAGCTGATAGCCGCTCTTAATGTCAGGCAGTGCTGCATGCAGGGTCTTGTCGATTACACCGGTAACCGCTTCAATCGTAGCCATCACCACATCATCTTTACACATGTTGTAGGTGGACTGGGAGATGTGGTGGGATATGTCGCCGACACAGTATGCAGGAATTGTGGCAATGTTTCCATAATGGACGCCGTCATCAATTGCAGCCTTGACACAGGTCTCTATTCCTTTGCGGTAGTTGTCCATATATTTCTTTGGATCAAAGGAGGACATTCCTGAGCTGTTCATCAGCTCAACCTGTGCTGCGACCGGATGTTGGTAGAGTGCCTGCAGCTGTTTTACCTCTTTGTCCGAGGCCTCGGCAAGGGTGTCGCCTGCTTCAATGCGCTTTGCGAACAGGTCGCCGATACCGTACGAGGTGTTCATACCCCATGATTTTGCGGCGAGAATTGCCTGTTTGTGATCCGTTGGGATGTCGGTCTTTTGCAGAATCTGGTTGACCACATTACTGGTGGATCCCGGCATCAGGGCAAAGTCAACGACACAGCTGGGTCCATAGAATCCTGCGTAACAACGTGCTGCCTCGCGTCCGACGATGCTTTCATTTTTCTTGATACAGTCTGCAAAGGTTTCCATGCTCTTTGCGAACTGTTTGTCCTGGTCGCAAAGGATTTCGAGAATAACCGGCGTCTGGTAATGCTCGACGAACGGGTCATCCTCCGGTCTGACGTAACCGGTGAGATTTGATAGGACTTCAAAGTGGGTTTTTACTGATCCTTTGTGGAGGTTGATGACTGCGGCACTCTGGCCGTCAGCGACGGTCATTTTTTTGACTGCATCAACATAGGGTTTTGCATCAGCGAGGGTGAACTTCGTCCCTCTCTTCTGTTTGAGGACATTGACGTCTGCATACTGCGCAGCAAGCGCTTCTTCGACCATTTTTTTGTAGATATCAGACATTTTGTTTGTCACCTCTTTGTGTACACTTGATTCATTAAGTTGTGAGGTTAAATAGTTACCCATTGTTGCAAAAATATTTTGCAATTGGTAGAAATCACTCAAAAATAAGAAATATTTTTTCGAAAACAAACTTAAATGGTAAACAGGTGCCGATCACCGGTAATGCCAAACAGGCCGGAACGTACACCACAGTCCAGCCATCCGTATCCATAGGAGAAGTGCATGAGGGCATTGATCTCATCATGCTTGAGTAAAATTTCGTTGCCGCGGGCAAGTTCTGTTGATGTAGTGATCTGAATTTTTTCGGCTGCCGGATACATCGGTGTTTCCGCATCCGGGAGAGTCACTATGCTGCGCGAGGCTTCGGTGAGCATCCGCTGATAACGCTCGGTTTTTTCGGAGAGGTGTTCACGAAGTGTTTCCGGTATATTTTCTGTGATGGTATCCGGTCCTGCGGAATTTGTGCCGCTCAAAAAACCGAGCATGCATCCGGCATCGAGCCATCCGTATCCGTAGGCAAAGGAGGCAGCGGCATTCACCAGATCTCCTTTGCGATAGAAGACCATGCCGTCATATGCATAGCAGGATACCATCTCAAGTATCTCAGCACCGGTTGATCCAAGCGCGGTGTCTGTGGGGACAGCAACAACTGCGGCAGCTGTTGCGGTCTGATATTTTTCGCCGTAGGTTTCTATCAGCACAGCCCTGCAAACCTCCGGAGATATTCGAGTTCGATGTCATGCAGGGTTCCGGGAACGATGAGGACATGCAGCGGACTGCCGAAGTCAAAGTTTCGCATCTCGTCTGCGTTTCCCGCGTGAACGGCAGGGTTTTTTGAGCCTGCTCTGGCGATACCTATGTAGAGCGGAATTTTTGCACCAGTTCGTGATGCCTGTTCTTCAAGAAGGTCAACTGCTTCTGAAATTTTCATGTACCGCTCTTTGTCCTTCTGGATGTCCAGAAAGACAAGGGTGTGGAGGTTGTGGGAGAGGTTTTCGGTGATGACTTCAATTGGCGTCATGGGAAACCATTTGCCGTGTGGAAACGGTACCGAGACGGATTTTCCGAACCGGTAGTTCTGCAGGCCCGAGAGCCCGCAGACCGCGGTGGTGATGGATGAGCCGTGAATGATTCGCGTGGCAATTCCCCGCTCGGCAGCACGGATGCGGATGTCTGCATGGGTTGTTGCGACCATGGAGTCTCCTGCGGTGAGAAAAACAGCTTCACCAGCGGCGGCCGCGTCAAGAATTGGTTCAGGATGAAGTTCGACGTCCTCGCGGTAGAGGGGTATGATCTTTTTTCCGTAATACTCTTCCATCCGCTCAAAGGTGGTGCCGGTTAATACCGAGGTGTACACTTCCAGAAATACCGCGTCGGCTTTGCGGATTGCTTCCAGTCCCCGTACGGAGACGTCATATTCGTCGCAGAGTCCGAGTCCGATGAATGTCAGCATTGCATATTTGTTGGGTTGCTGAAGTTATGAGGTATTCCTATCCTGTTGCTTTGTTCATTTGGCAGGATAAAATTCTGAAACGTGATGAAACGTGATGAAACGCGAATAGCGCGAAGCGGTAAGCAGGCCGAAGGCCTGCGATTCGCGTCATTCGCGTTTTATCTCTCCACCCTCACCCAATCAGAATCAGTTTCGCCAAAGCCCCGACCCCGAGTCCGAGACAGAGCGTGAAAACCGTGATCATCAGAGCACGGCGGCCACCTATCTCCCGCATAAGAACTGCGATCGTTGAGATGCAAGGGATGAACAGGGCACAGACCAGGGCAAAGATGTAGAGCTGGCTGGTGGAAAGAATCGAGGTCAGATCCGTTGTTCCCCCCATAACCGCCAGCGTCTCAAATGCCATCTCTTTGCGGAGAATACCAAACATCAGTGCCGTGAACGCAAAGCCCGGCAGTCCGAGGACTGCTGTTGAGAAGGGATTGATGAACTCCTCAAACATCTGCACAAGTCCGTAATACTCAAACAGTCCGAGGAAAATACTGCTCACCAACAGCAGCGGCATTGCGATGTAGATGAACTCGCGGACCCGTGTCCATGATTTGCGGAGTACGTGCGAAGCGACAGGCTTTCGCAGCTGAGCCATCTCTAAAATCATACCGAACTGTTCGCCGGGCGTGACCCGGGAAAGAATGCATCCCACAACGAACACTAATATAAACACAATAACATAAATCGAAAACGCCGCGCCAAAACCAATGAACGACGCGACAATTCCTGAGATGACCACAGTCCGGGCCGAACACGGAAGCATAGTCACAAGGACGGATGCGATGAACTGTTCCCGTTTTGTTGGAAGCAGACGTGTACTCATAATTGCTGGAACACTGCATCCAAACGAGAGCACCATCGGAATAAGTCCCTGACCGTGCAGACCAAGTTTATGCATCGAGCGATCAGCAAGAAATGCCGCCCGCGTCAGATAGCCGGTGTCCTCCAGCACTGAGATGAACAGATAGAAAAGGAAAACGTACGGAAACGCAATGCCGAGACCCGACATCAGCGCAAGGATAACTGCGCCGCCAACCGTGTCCACAAGCGGATCCAGATTCAGCGCATGAAAAGGATCGGCGATGTAGGTTGTCATCAGCGTGACGATGATCTCTTCCAGAATGCCTCCGAGCGTGAAGACGATTAATAGGATTGAGACCATGATGATGATAAGAATCGGCAGTCCCGGAAAACCGCGGGTTAAAAGCTCATCCAGATCGCGGCGTCTGCGTGGCGGAGCATCTTTGGTAACGGATGCCGCTATCTGTTTTGCAAGATTGTGACGGTTTGCCGCAACTATCTGTTCCGGCGACATCATATGCCGGCTCTCAATCTCTCCAGAGATGATGAGAGCATTTTCATGAATCTCCGGTGTGATCGTCCTGACATTGAGATTTTCCAGTGCCCACAGCGCTTCAGGCTGGCTGATTCCGTAATACTTTTGCAGGCTGTGAATCGCTGCCTCGATGTGATGATCATAGGGGATAACAACTGATGAGGCAGGGACATCTCCTTTGAGAACAGCTTTTGCAATTTCGTCAAGATTTTTTCCGTTGGTTGCGACCGACGGGATGACCGGTACGCCGAGCTTTTGTCCCAGAGCTTCTGCGTCGATGATTTTACCGGCAGCTTCTGCGTCGTCCATCATGTTGAGGATGACCAGCAGCGGCTTTTTCATCTCAGCTACCTGAAGCAGGAGATACAGATTTCGTTCAAGATGTTTTGCGTCAAGGACTGCAATTAAAAGACTGATCTCTTCAGTGAGCAGGTACTCGCGTACCATCTCCTCTTCGACCGAGTAGCCAGCAAGGGAGTAGATGCCCGGGAGGTCGACGAGATTGAACTCACCGTCGCCATAGTGTACTGTTCCCTGCATGACGCCGACAGTGGTTCCCGGATAGTTGCTGACCTCTACGCCAAGACCGGTGAGATGATTGAAGATGAGGGATTTTCCCACGCTCGGGTTACCGATCAGTACAGCGCGGGGGGTCATGGATTTTCGCACCGCTCCACCATGATGTTGGCTGATACCTCCGGACTAAGTGCGATGTCGCAGCCTTTGACGGTGATGACCACTGCGTTGTTGATGAGTTTTCTCCGAAGGGTGATAAGCTCACCCGGGATTACGCCGAGATCGACAAGCCGGCTGTGCTTGGCAAAGCAGCGAATCATTGCCACGTGCAGGAGGGATCCTTCTGGACACTCAGCAAGAGGGACGATCGGATTTTTGCGGGTGAGTTTGTTATGGTTGGTGTACTCGGCGGTTTTTGCAGGAGCTGCCTGTTCTGGTTTTCTCTGGTCAAGGAAACTGTCAAGCCGTTCGATGGTTTCTGAGGAGATGTTGTGTTCAAGGATACATGCTTCGCGGGATGCTTCCTGCGGCTGTTTTCCCAAGACATCGGTCAGGAATGTTTCAAGGACCGCATGTTTTCTGGCGACCAGCGCGGCTTTTTCCGCTCCCTTTTCGGTGAGGCTGACGGTTGTTTCGCCGAGGTGTATGAGGCCTTGGTCGCGAAGGGTCTGCAGGGCTTTTGTGATCTCGGTTTTTGTGTAATTGGGGAACTTGAGTGCCTGAAGCTGCACTTCGTTCTGTTTGGTATTGAGTATTTCTTCAAGAATGTCTTCAGAGAGTACCGAGGTCATGATGCGTGTCCTTCTCAAAATTTTCTCTTAAGTTGTCTGTTGTGACTGGTTATGTAGGTATCCCAGTGTCTGTGGTATGTATTCTGAAAAAAAGGAGATAAGATCTTTTTGCAGATATCACGCCGCGTACCTCTTCATACGAAAATGCAAACCCTCAGCCTCGGCGGTAGAGTTTGTCGAAGAGCGATCTGGGATGTTCGGTCTCTTTACACCGCTCATGATACTCGCAGGAGAGGCAGCGGCTGCCGCGAAGAGGTTTTGGAATTTCTCCCCGGAAAATATTTTCCGCGGCTCTGAGTGCAGCAAGAAATGCCCGCCGGTCCGAAGGCGTTGTCGGACCAAGACGGCGAATTGTTCCTGAGCCGAGATACTCAACCGTTCCGGTAAATGATCTTTTGTACTCCTCTTCCAGGCAGAGTGCGTAAGCCGTAACACGCAGCCGGTCACTCGCATAAATGCCGCTTGGCGGTGCTTCACTGCTCTTCACTACTGCGAAGCTGTCGTCAAAGAGCCGGTCAACACGACCGGTGATACCGTATTTTTCCGAGGAAACGATAACATCTGTCCGAACTGCGGTCTGCCAGTCTGTTTTGTCGCAGGCTTCAATCATTGATGCAAGCAGCTGGTACTCGGCGTCCCCGGCATCCGGGCGGACCGTTGTCAGTTCATCCCATATTTCTTCAAGGATCAACGGACCTCCGAGGTGTGCTGCAATCTGTTTTGCAATGCTGTAGCTGTGCGGTTCGATGAATTCGGGAGAATCTGATCTGGCAAGGTAGAGCTGGAGCGGACAGCGACTGCATCTGACCAGCTCGCTTACCGTGATTTGCGGCAAGGTCATACCCAAGTCTATAAGATAAGATCCATGCCTATAGTATTATAGTTTTATGACGGGTAATGAGATTAATGTCCAGATTCCCCAGAATCTTGATCCGGTTTACAGCAATATGATTCAGATTGCATTCAAAGATGATGAGTTTACAATGATGTTTCTTCACCAGCTACCGGCAGTGAATCAGGCAAAGGCAAAGGCGATCGTCTCCATCAGCCCAACGCATGCAAAAAAACTGCTGATGGCTCTGCAAAAGAGTGTGAATGATTATGAGGAAAAGTTCGGTTCAATTGCATCCGCCGCTTCTCAGGACTCAGCATCGGATGGATTTACTCTGCGCGGGTACTCGTAAAACCGGTTTTCTCCGGCCTCTCCCAAAGAGAGGCGGATAACTTATTTATTGTTTTACACTCAATTTGTTAAAGCACATTTTCTGTGCCGTTGTGGCTTAGCGGTATAGCGGCTGATTCGTAATCAGCAGGTCGAGGGTTCAAGTCCCTCCAACGGCTCTTTAACTAAACTATAAGACTCCTAATTGATTCTTCTTTTGCAGTGTTTTGTTCATCTAACTCCGCCGGAAACCAACGCTTTATCCTTTCTCTTCTCCAACAGAGAATCATGTCACTTGGTGTAAACGACACGATCCCACCCTTCTGCATTCAGGACTCTTCAGAGAACAAGGTCTGCCTTCCTGACGGGTCTGCACTCACCGTCCTCTACTTTTATCCAAAAGACAACACCTCGGGATGCACTCTTGAAGCAAAGGAGTTCTCAGACCTTCTGCCGGAATTTACCACACTCGGTGTCAAAGTATACGGCATTAGTCAGGACAGCGTGAAAAGTCATCAGAAGTTCATCGAAAAACAGGAGCTCACCGTCCCTCTCCTCTCTGATCCAGATCATGCTGCCATCGAAGGACTCGGCGTCTGGATTTCGAAAAAACTCTACGGCCGCGAGTACATGGGAGTTGACCGGAGCACATTCATCATTGACGGGTCGGGAAAAATTCTTGCCGCATGGAACAAAGTCAAAGCCCGTGGTCATGCAGCAGAGGTTTTGAAAAAAGTGCAGGAGCTGAACTGATATTTTCAGTTCAGCATCCAGATAACTACTGTGAGATACGTGGCAAACGTCACCCATGCTAAGTACGGGATCAGTAAATATGCAGCAACCGGCCTGATTTTGTAGAACAGCCACATCGTTGCTGCAATCAGTATCCAGAGGACAACGATCTCTGCCGCTGCTGCACCAAGAAGATGCCAGCCGAAGAAAAGGTACGACCACAAAACATTCAGAACAAGCTGTACCAGAAACACCACAGTCGCAATCTGCACATCCCGCCGTTTCATTCCTTCTGCAAGAACAAATGCCAGGGCAATTCCCATCAGGAAGTACAAAACCGTCCAGACCGGACCGAACAGATAGTTCGGGGGCTGCCATTCGGGCTTTATCAGCTCTGTCATAAACCATGATCCGGTACCGGTAATCGTCACCAGCGATCCGGCAGCGGCTGCCGCAAACGACAGAACAATCGATCCAAATAATAATGGAAGTGAAGGCATCCGATACTTGACGTTCATACTCATCTCATATGCATCTATTAGATAAATGATTGAGAGATATTACCAAAAATCCCGTGCCCCGTTAACCATTGCAAGTACAAAAGATACATCTGTCTGCATAACCTACAGATATCTCAAAGATACCGGCAGAAAAAATACCGGACACGGACTCTGCTGAAAAAATACTTCAGGTGAATTAAAAAATGCTTCTTCTTGCCCTTGCCGGAAAACCAAACTGCGGGAAATCGACCTTCTTCAAGTCGCTCACCCTCGCAAACGTAGAGATTGCCAACTATCCTTTCACCACGATTGACGCAAACAAAGGTGTTGCCTACGTGCGTTCTCCCTGCCCCTGCAAAGAGCTTGGCATTGACAACTGCACCTCATGCGTTGACGGCGTCCGGTTTATTCCGGTCGAACTCCTTGACGTTGCAGGGCTCGTTCCGGACGCCCATCTCGGCCGCGGTCTTGGCAACCAGTTCCTCGACAATCTCCGTGAAGCTGACGGTATCATTCAGGTCGTTGACGCCTCCGGCAGTACTGATGCTGAAGGAAACCCGGTTGACATCGGAACACGCGATCCACGCGAGGATGTCGCGTTCCTGAAGTACGAGTTTGCCATGTGGATGGCAGGTATCGTTGACAAACATCTCGCAAAACTTGTCCGGCAGGCACAGGGCAAAGAACAGGTCTTAATCGATCTCCTTGCAGGAGCTCTTGCCGGACTTCGCATCAATGCAATTCAGATCCGTGAGGCGGTTGACGAAACCGGCATCAACCTTGCAAAGGCGTCGCCTGAGGACATCGAAAAGATGTGCGAGGTCCTTCTCTATGTCTCAAAGCCCATGATCCTTGCAGCAAACAAAGCTGATCAGGCACCTGAAGCAAACCTTGCTTCCCTGGCTGAACTCGGCGCAGTCCCGACTATTGCCGCAGGAGAGCTGGCACTCAAGTCCGCAGCACAGGCAAAACTTCTCCGTTATCTCCCGGGCGACAAAACCTTTGCCCCAATTGAAGGTGCAAAACTTTCCGCAAATCAGGTAAAAGCGCTCACCATGATTGCGGAGAACATGAAAAAACTTGGCAGCACCGGAGTTCAGGAAACTCTCAACAAACTTGTCTTCGATGAGATCGGCATGATTGTTGTCTACCCTGTAGAGGATGACGGCAAATACTGCAATGCAAAAGGTGTCGTGCTTCCTGATGCGTTCCTGATGCCAAAAGGCTCCACTCCCAAAGACCTTGCATACAAAGTCCACACCGATATCGGCAACGGTTTCCTGTATGCGGTCGATGCCCGCACCAAAATGCGGATCAAAGACAGTACCGAACTCAAGACCGGCGATGTCATCAGGATTGTCAGCACGGCAAAATAACGGTAACCTATATTATCTTTTAGATGCAAAGGTAGAGTAACTATGGGCAGCGAGGTGTATCAGGCACAGGTCTTACGGGCATTCTTCGATACCATCACCGGTACTGACAGGAATCTTACCCGCATTTACATGTGTGTGATGTCGCTTGCCAAACTCAGAGGAGAAAGTCCTGAAAAGATGCGCTTCCTGATGGAACAGATGCGTGCAAGCAAAGAAAAACGCGAACTCTCCATCGACATTCTGGATTATATGGCAGAATCCGCCAACTCTCTTGAACCGTGGGCCGGTCAGTCCGCATTCGGCATCACGACGCCGGTCAAGTCCGAAGATTTCGGCGGAATCTCCATGGATTCCTTCTAAATACTTTTTTGTGCGATTATTAAGGCAAATATGAAATACATACGTATTTATGTCACAATAAGAAAACATTTAAGGCATGAGTTTTTTGGAGGCGCTCAATGACGCCGTTACTTCGGTTAACGGTGTCATAAATACCTACGCTTGGTATCTTGCGTTTGTATTTTTGATCGGTATCGGTCTATACTTCACCATCAAATCCAATGGTGTTCAGCTGAACCGTCTTGGTGAGGCGTGTAGACTCGCCTTTACCGGTATTCGAGAAAAAAGAAGTAAACAGACCATCTCTTCCTTCCAGGCATTCTGTGTCAGTATGGGTGCCCGTATTGGTGTCGGTAACATCGCTGGTGTGGCGGTTGCTATCGTATCCGGAGGTCCGGGAGCAGTGTTCTGGATGTGGGTCTTCGCCTTTATCGGTGCTGCGACCAGTTTCGTCGAGTGTACGATTGGTCAGATCTATAAAGAGAAGAAAGAGGACGGACTCTTCCACGGAGGTCCGGCATACTATATCAGAAACGGTCTGGGCAAGCCGAAGTTCGCTGCCTTTATCGCGATTTTAATTATCTTCACGTACGGTCTGATGTTTATTGGTGTCCAGGCCAACACGGCAACCATTGCATTTTCCAATGCATTCGGCACTGACCAGCTCGTCTTTGCAGTTATCATGACCGTGCTTGCCGCAGTCATCATCTTTGGCGGTATCAAGCGTGTTGCCAGAGCATCTGTGTGGATGGTGCCGGCAATGGCAATGCTGTGGATGATCCTCTGTGCAGTGATTGTTCTCGTGAACTTTACTCAGGTATCCCTTGTTATCGAGACCATCTTCTCCTACGCCTTTGGTGTACAGGCATTCGTGGGCGGAGGAATTGGTGCTGCTATCATGTGGGGTCTGAAGCGTGGTGTCTTCTCCAACGAGGCTGGTATCGGTTCGATTCCAAACGTTTCCTCCTCGGCACATGTGAAGCACCCGGTCAAGCAGGGTCTTATCCAGTCAGTTGGTGTGTTAATTGACACGCTGGTTGTCTGTTCCGCAACTGCATTTGTAGTTCTTATCTACACCAACGTTGCCTACCCTGACTATGCAAACATCCCGTCAAGCGGCGCAGTTCTCGTGCAGGAAGCAATGAGTTCAACGTTCCTTGGTGCGGCAGGTCCATATGTGATTGCAATCTTTATGCTGGTCTTCGCATTCAGCAGTCTGATCAGCTACTACTCGATGAGTGAGGCAAACGCGAAGTTCATTACCCAGCGTAAGGAGGCAATCGTCATCCTGCGTGTGGCAATCGTCGCCATGGTGTTTGTTGCATCCATGATGTCGATGGGTCTTGCATGGGATATGGCAGACACGTTCCAGGCACTGATGGGTATCTTCAACATGGGAGTGCTGCTGATTCTCAGTAAGCATGCCTTTGAGGCACTCAAAGACTACTTCGATCAGAAGGCAAACGGTGTTGAAGAGCCAATTTTCACGCCGGAGAGTATTTCCAACAGCAAGGGTGTGACCTGCTGGCCGGATACCGGCGAAGAGGATATGATCTAAACTCTGATCCCTTCCAAATCTTTTTTTTTATTCGTGATTTTGTGATGATGTTTGGAGCTCTGCTCACTGCTTCGTAGCTACGCCCACGGAAAAACGGAACGCATGCCTTCAGCCTGCAGATTCTTCTTTGAGAAGCACCAATGAGTATACAATGGAGTGCGTGCTGCTCGCAAGCGGAAGCAAAGGGAACAGCATCTACATCGGCAACGATACGGATGCGATTGTGGTTGATGCCGGCGTCGGGTATCTGAAGCGTACGCTCGAAGACCTTCGTCTGGATACGACCCGCGTTCGTGCGCTCTGCCTCACGCACGAACACTCCGATCATGTCCGCTCGGCAAAAGCATTTGTGAAAGCGATGCATATTCCGATCTATGCAACCGGAGGAACCCTTGATGCATCAGTTCGCGGAGGTTTTGTTCCGCAGTCTGCCGAACTTGTTCAGTGCCGTGATAAAATTGCGTCTACGCTTGGAAGTCTGAGCATCACCGCGTTTCGAACCTATCATGACGCAGCAGAGCCTTCGGGTTTTGTCGTCGACGACGGCGAGTCCCGCATCGGCGTCTGCCTTGACACGCATGAGGTGACGCCTGCAATGCTTGACATTCTTCGCGAATGCGATGCGGTGGTGCTGGAAAGCAACTATTGCTCCCCGGCCATGCAGACCGACCGGTTCCCTGAATGCGGAGAATGTCGGAGATGCGGCGCAAACTGCTGCGGCAACCGGCAGGTTCTGAGGTTATACCCGCGGTATCTCAAAGACCGCATCCGCGACGACGGCCATCTCTCCAACGAGGACTCCTCCGCGGTTGTGGCAGATCTCGCAAACGAGGTCGGGGTGATCGCCCTCGCCCATCTGTCAGAGAACTACAACCGTCCAAACCTTGCCCGCGAGTCTGCTGAGGATGCCGCAGGCGAATCAGGTGCACAGATTTTTGTCAGCGATCAACTCACCGGATACCGGGAGCAGCGGCTTGTCCGGTTCAGAATTTAGGTAGATATCATGCTGTTTCGTGAATTCGCAGAGCTCTGTGATACCATAGAAAAAACCTCCTCGCGTCTTGCCATGGCTGATCTTTTAGCCGAGGTGTTTCCAACCCTATCAGCAGACGACCTCCCGATTTTTGTCAGATTTTCCCGCGGGAAAATTTTCCCAGACTGGTCGGCCGAAAAACTCGGTTTTGGTCCCGGACTTTTGTATGAAGCGCTTGCTTACGTTATCGGCAAAAAACGGGAAACGGTAGTTTCAGCCATCAACAGTTCCGGCGATACCGGCAGAGTTGTCGAAGGACTTCTGGAGAAGCGGGAACAGACGATGTTCTTCTCCGAAGAGCTTGAACTGCTTGACGTGCACTCGCGGTTTGTGCAGATGGCAAACACCTCCGGCAGAAAATCCCAGCAGGAACGGATGCGTTCCGCCCAGTATCTGTTTTCCAACGCGTCCCCTCTTGAAGGCAGGTATCTTGCCAGGCTGATGCTGGAAGAGATGCGTATCGGTGTCGGTGAAGGTGTTGTCAGGGAAGCGGTTGCAAAAGGGTTCGCGGTTCCTGAGGAAACTGTTGAACATGCTCATCAGGCGCTGAACGATCTCGGCGAGGTGGCACTTTTAGCAAAGACCAATCCGTCAGCACTTGCTGAAGTCCACATCACTCCCTTCCGGCCGGTCAAGATGATGCTTGCCCAGGCTGGTTCAATTGTTGGCATGGTTGAGACGCACGGATCTGTTGCTGCGGAAAACAAGTACGACGGCAGCAGATTCCAGTTTCACAAAGTGGGGGACAGAACCGCGATCTACTCCCGCCGTCTTGAGGAGATGACAAAATCCCTCCCTGACGTTGTGGCACTTCTGGCAGCCGCAACAAATCACGATGTCATCATCGACGGCGAAGTTATTGCGATGCAGGATGGAAAACCGATGCCGTTCCAAACCGTCCTTCGGAGAATCCGAAGAAAGCATGATGTTGCCGAGGCTGCAGGGGCCATCAGTATGCAGCCCCGGGTGTTTGACATTCTTGTCTGCGACGGAGAGACACTGATAGATAAACCGCTGTCAGAACGGCGGCGTATTCTCGAATCCGTGATGAAGGAGTTTGTTGCCCCTCAGATGGTGAGCAACTCACCCGAAGATATTGAGCGGTATTATCATGCCGCTCTCGACGACGGCAATGAAGGAATCATGCTGAAGGTTATTGACTCTCCTTATCTCCCCGGCAACCGCGGAAAACTCTGGATTAAGATCAAGCCCGAAGTCGACACGATCGATCTCGTAGTTACCGGAGCTGAGTGGGGTGAAGGGAAGCGTGCGAAGATGTTCGGATCGTTTCTCCTTGCCTGTCAGGATGAGAACGGGGATCTGCTGGAGCTGAGCCGGGTTGCAACCGGTATTGATGACGCGATGCTTGCCGAACTCTACGAACTCTTTAAGGACAAAATAATTGCCGAACACGGCAAAACGGTTGTGTTTGAACCTGACGTTGTCTTTGAGGTGGGCTATGCCGAACTACAGAGAAGTACAAATTATGCAGCAGGATACGCACTGCGTTTCCCCAGATTTGTTCGTCTGAGGGATGATAAAGATCCAAGCGAGATCGAAACTGCCGGGTCACTTGCCAGAAGGTACTCGATGCAGAATAAAGCTGGTCAGTAAACTCTCTTTTTTTCTTCTTTTTTTCTGAAACATTTGCTCTGTCGCCTCTTATCAGAAGGCAAGTTTATGTAGACTCAATGAAGAATTATTAGTAGCATTTTGGCGAGGCACTTGTGTGATATCTCCACTTGAAAAGATTAATGACTATATTGTGAACCGGCCATTTCTGGTTGGCTGTTTCCTGATTGTTCTCATTTTACTTGCGGTATTTGGGGCAAGTACTCTATCCATGAGTACTGAGACGCAGGACTCAGACAAACTCAAGCATGGTTCCTACATTGCGGAAAGTTACAAGAATAACTTCCAATCAGCCTCCATCATGCTGATGGTGCAGGCCGATTCGGTTACGGATGTCAACGTTGTCGATAAGGTTTACACGTTGGAACAGCAGTATCTCTCGGTGCAGGGGGTTGCGTCGGCACAGAGTGTCTATGATATTCTGGCTTTGTATAATGGCGGAACCATTCCGCAGAATCAGGCAACTATTGACGCAGTCGTTGCCAAGATTCCTGCAGACATTACCACATCCATTATGCCGAACGGGCAGCTTGCGATTGTTTTGATCAAGCTGGATACGGGAACGTCCTCTGCAAAACAGCAGAGCATTCTCAATAACCTTCGGAGTATGACAGAAGCAGCAGACGTTCCTCCGGGAGTCACGCTGACGTTTACCGGTAATGCTGCGATGCAGCAGGATATGGGCGGTGACCTTGGCGGAAACATGATCATGCTGCTGGTTGCGGCAATTGTTCTGATGACCCTTGCCTGCCGGTTGCTCTTTAACCATGTCCGCTATCCGCTGCTCTCGATTGTGAGTGTGTTTACCGGTCTGATTCTGACATTCGGCATGATGGGTATTGTCGGTCTGCCGTTCTCAATGACAACGATTGGTGCACTGCCGATTCTCTTAGGTATTGGTGTGGACTATGCAATTCAGGTCCATTCGCGTCTGGATGATGAAGCAAGGCGGCATCCTTTGCCTGAGGCAATTAAGATCGCAATCACTAAGACGGGATCAGCAGTATTCTATGCAATGATTGCCAGTGCCTGTGGTTTCCTTGCAATGATGGTTTCCACGCTGCCCGATATCCGCCAGTTTGGTATTACGGCAATTCTTGGTATTGCATGCTGTTATGTTGCAGCGCTGCTCATTATCCCTCTGGCTGCAATTATCACGAACTACACGCCAAAGCCGCACAAGGTTCTGCCGAACGGTGAGATCAAAAAGCCGTTCTCCGAGACCTACAACCAGATTCTGCACAAACTCACCATGCGGGTGACAAAGTATGCGATTCCGATTATGCTGATTCTCTGTATTATCGGATTCACCGGCCTGTATCTTGATGAGGAGGTTCCGGTCAGTACAGATATGAAGTCGTATGTGCCCGGAGACATGCCTGCAATTGTGAACATTAACACAGTTACCCGTGCGATGGGTGATACGGGAGGTTTCCCGGTATATGTACAAGGAGGGGAGCTGACGAGTCCTGATGTGATAGAGTGGATGTATAAGTGGGGCTATCATGAACTGGCGTTGTACAACACGCAGTTTACGAGTGTGTCCAGTATTGCAACCGTGATCGTTGGGAAGAACGGCGGTGTTATCCCAACCACGCAGGTGGAGATCGATAATATTCTGAACACTATGTCAGAGTCAGAGAAGTCGTCCTATCTGGTGGGCAACTCGCAGGCGATCATCAACTTTGGTATGAAGTCGCTGTCAGAAGCTCAGCAGCGTTCTCTCGTAACAGAAGTGACGACTGACTTCCAGTTCTTTGCTCCACCACCGGGTGTTGAGGCTGTGGTGACCGGCAGTCCTTACTCGTTTGTTGAAATAATGAACGATATCCGTGAGGGTAAGACAAAGATGACGCTGCTTGCGTTTGTGATCATCTTTGCATTCCTGGCAGTTCTGTACCGCAGTGCAGGTATGGCAATCTGTCCGCTGATTCCAATCGTGATGATTATCGGCTGGAACGGTGCGGCGATGTACATCTTTGGTATCGATTATACGATTCTCACGGCAACGATGGGGGCGATGACGATTGGTGTGGCTGCCGAGTACTGTATTATGATGGTCGAGCGTATTTACGAGGAGATGGAGCATCATGATACGATTACTGCGGTGGAGAATGGTACCGGTAAAATTGGTACGGCAATTACGGTTTCCGGTTGTGCAACGATGTGCGGTTTCTCGGCACTGTTGTTCTCCAACTTCCCGATCATCAGCGGATTTGGTATGGTGACGGTGATTGCAATGGCGTTCACGCTGTTTGGTGCGGTCATCGCAGTTCCGGCAACGGTTGCAATTGTTCTGAAGAACCGCAACCGCGGCAAGCTGGATGAGGACGGAGATTCTACGCGCAATGCGATGAACTGTCCGGTCCTCTAAATTATTTTTTTACGGCGGCGGCTTTGCCCATAAATTTGTTTATTGGTAAACACTGTTCGGTATTGTTTGTCGCTCCGCCCACGGAAAATCGGAACGCATGCCTGCAGCCTGCTTACCGCTTCGCGGGAACACACAGAATATGCACGGAAAAAACATCACGGAGCAGACGCGAACACCACGGAAATATCACACAATAAATGTCACAAAGTGGACAAAAAATCATGAAAATAAATTATTTTCTCATTCCGTGTTGTTCACGTCTGCTCCGTGATGTTTTTTTTTCAGTGAAGCTCCGTGTTTTCCGTTTTTCCGTGGGCGGAGCAGAAAAAAAAGTTACACTGATTTTTCTTCAGCCATGCGGGCAACAATTTTTGCCACATATCTGCCGAAGGTTACCCCGTGCTCAATATCCGTTTCGTTCAGCTGACCATCAGCCGCAAGACCGTAATGCCCGCCCGAGTGTTCCTCGTTGCCTTCCGAGTTTGCAATAGGATCTCCAACAACAATCATTCCGTGAATCAGCATCGCCTGAACGATTGATAAAATCGCCGTCTCTTTTCCTCCGGTCCGGTCTCCCGCCGTCGTGAACGCAGCTCCAACCTTGCCGCAGAGTTTTCCCCGAACAAATGTCGTATCATCAATCAGCTCCTTGAACTCGGATGCAACTCCGCCGAAGTAGACCGGAGACCCGAGGATGATACCATCATAACGGACAAAATCACTCGCACTCACACGGTTGAACGCAAGAACATCAACCGTGATGCCAGGAACCTCGGCAGCCCCGCGGCCGATCGCCTCGGCAAGGAGTTTCGTCTTACCGGTGCGGCTGTAGCAGGTAACAAGTATCGAAGCCATTCTCTATTCTATTCTATATGTATCACGGCAACTGGTTTAAAGTTCGGCATTGAGTATTTCATTCCCGCTCGTATTCAGGTTCATCCTCATCAACCCCGTCCTTGTAGTACCACAGATCATACGTCTCATACATCCCAAGCTCTTTGGCAATCTTCACCGCAAGCGTGTGCCAGCACTCTTTTCCATACAGCCGTGCATTGCAGCTGCAAAAATTTCCCTCAACATAATACTCGCCCGAGTTTCCGACCACCACAAAGTAATCCTTGTACTTCTTCACGCGGTTGTCACTGACTGCATCAACAGCATCGCTGCCGCGTTTGCCGTACGCATGGATGAAGGCCTGACGGACGATGTCGGTCAGACCATTCTCGGATCGTAAAACCTGCCAGGGATGAATCATACAATAATCGAAGTCTCGGGAATATCCTCAATAAATATCCAGTCGTTCCGCTTTGCAAGAGCACGCATGCCGGGAGCTTCAAGAGCATAATGCGTTGCCTCAATGCAGGGAATTGGTGACTCGCGGGCAATGTTATACTTGAGTTCCGACGCAAGATATGCCTGTGCCCCGAGATTTGCTGCCTCCTCAATCAGTTCCCAGTCAAATGCAGATCCTCCGGCAACTGCAAGTCGTGTGACGTCGTCTAAATCCCCCCAGACGCGGAGACTGCATCCGAGCGTTGATGCGATCTCTTCAAATGACATCGTCATCGTTCCGACAATCTCAAGTGATCCCTTCACGCGGTCGATAAGTCCGAGCTCATCGGCCAGACAGTCGTTAATTCCTCCGTCCGCATGATCGTAGTTGGTGTGCATCGCATACAGATTGATATTTTCCCGCATCAATGGCTTTGCCACATCTGCATCTCTGCCGACAATCCCGTGCATTGGTGCCCAGAATGGAGGATGATGCACAACAAGAGCGTCAACGCCAAGTTCTGCCGCCATCTCCGTAACATGGGGTGTTGCGTCCAGCGCACAGGCAACCGTTCTCACATCGTATGTCCCTTCAACGATCAGACCGATTTTTCCGTTGTCGAACTCCTCAGCAAGATGCGGCGGTGCAATTTCCTCGAGTTTTTTGATGAATTCACTGAGGTACATTGATTATAGTATTGTCTTCCAATGATTAATAACTGATTTTATATACCAGAAGCAGAGAGATATAGGTCTATATGTACAAATCCATCGATGATATCAACGAACGTATCCGCGATGGAAGCGTGCGGGTTGTAACGGCCGAAGAGATGCCGGACATCGTCGATGAACTCGGAGTGTCTGGAGCCCTCCGGGAAGTGGACGTAGTCACAACCGGCACCTTCGGAGCAATGTGCTCATCAGGAGCGTTCCTCAACTTCGGCCACTCAGAAATACCAATCCGCATGGAAAAGATGTGGCTCAACGGCGTTGAAGCATATGCAGGCATTGCAGCGGTAGACTGCTATATCGGTGCAACACAGGAATCAATCACCAAAGGCATCGAGTACGGCGGTGCCCACGTCATTGAAGATCTCATTGCCGGAAAAGCAGTTGAGCTGCGGGCACGCGGCAAAGGAACAGACTGTTACCCCCGCCAGTCAATCACCAACGAGTTCACGCTCGCCGATCTCAATCAGGCGATCATGCTCAATCCGCGCAACTCCTATCAGTGCTACAACGCGGCAACCAACATGACCAACCGCCCGATCAAAACCTACATGGGATACCTTCTGCCGGGTCACCGCAACATCACCTACTCAGGTGCCGGAGCTCTCTCGCCTCTTCCCAATGATCCGACATTTTCGGTGATCGGTTCAGGAACCCCGATTTTCCTCGGCGGCGCGAACGGAACTGTCGTCGGCGAAGGAACCCAGCACTCGCCGGGCGCAGGGTTTGGAACCCTCATGACGACAGGCGACATCAAGGAGATGTCGCTTGAGTACATCCGTGCAGCAACCATGACCGGTTACGGCGTTACCATGTATGTCGGCGTCGGTGTTCCGATTCCTCTCTTAAACGAGGATATCGTCAAACACACCGCTGTCAGAGACGAGGATCTTGTGACCAGCATTGTGGACTATGGCACCCAGTTCCGCGACCGTCCGGTTGTGAAGAAGGTCACATACCAGGAACTGAAGAGCGGATCGGTTGAGATCGACGGCGAAGAGATCAAAACCTCACCGCTCTCCAGCTACAAAAAAGCCCGCGAAGTTGCCAATGAACTGAAGGCAAGAATTGAAAACGGCTCATTCCTCATGGCCAGCGCAACCCGCCCGATAAATGCTGTAAAAAAGAACAGACCCATGTCAGAACACGGCGTTGTCCGTCGTGTGAGTGAGATGATGGTCGCAACCTTTGTAACCATCACCGGCGAGAAGAGTGTCAAGGAAGCGGCGACTCTTCTTCTCAAAGCAAACACGAATCATCTGCCGGTCATTGATGCGGAAAACCGGCTGACAGGAATTGTCACCACATTTGACATCTCCAAAGCCTTCGCCCGCGATGAAGAGGACCGGTCGGTTTCCAATATTATGACCCGCAATGTGATCACCGCAGTGCCGGACGAGCCGGTCGACCTTGCGGCACGCAGGCTTCTGCAGCACAATATCGGTGCACTTGTCGTCGTTGATCCTGCCAAAAAAGTTCTCGGTATGCTGAACTCACAGGATCTTGGTGATCTTGTCGGAGAGAGGTGGCATCAATGAAGCTCATGGTTACTTTTGATCGCGAAGGAGTGCAGGATGCAAACATCGCGAACGCGATTCTGAAATCAGGTGTTCCGGTCAATGTCGAGCGCGCCCAGATTGACGGCGATGACGGCTGGACTCTGCTTGACGTTGCGGACGATAAGGCTGAGATGTTCATCGCAGCCCTTCGTCATCCGGGAGTGGAGGTCAGGATCCAGAAGGATGCGGTCTCCCACAACATAACCGAGTGTGTCGACTGCGGTCTGTGCATCAGCATCTGTCAAAAGCAGGTGTTCTCCTTCGATGATTCATGGCAGCTTCAGGTCAACTCGGAACGCTGTGTGCTCTGCGGCCGCTGCGCAACCTACTGTCCGCAGCGTGCGCTGAGTCTGCAGAAATGATCCGCGAACACTTCGAGTACCGCCAGACCATCACCACCATTCTCGCTGATGACCGGCATCATATTGATGCGGCAAAGGCGGGAATGATCGCCGCACGGAAGGAACTTGAGTCCTATCTCTGTGCGGACCCGTTTTTTGGAACCTCCTACTCACCTGTTCCTGCCGAAGCCGGAGCGCCGCTTATCGTACAGAGGATGGCGGACGCATGCAGGGAAGCAGATGTCGGCCCGATGGCTGCGGTTGCCGCATCGATTGCATGGGCCGGAGTTGAGGCTATGGTTGAAGCAGGTGCCGTGTTTGGTCTCATCGACAACGGCGGCGACATCGTTTTTGTCGCTGACCGTCTGGTTCGCGTGGGAATCTATGCAGGAAATGCACCGGTGTCGGGAAAGTATGCGTTTGTTGTGCCGCAAGCAAGCGGTATTCGCGGCATATGCACATCGTCTGCGACGGTCGGCCCTTCGGTCTCGTTTGGTATTGCTGATGCGGTGGTGGTGTTTTCAAGCAATCCTGCCAAAGCAGATGCATGGGCAACCTCACTGTGCAATACGATACTGCCAACAGCGGACGGTCTTACAGTTCCGTCCGCGGCGGATATTGATGCGGTGTATGCTGTTGTCGGTGATTGGACTGCTGCGTGGGGCGACCTGCCGGAGATTGTTCCGGCAGCGGTCAGGTATGATCTGATCACCAAAGGTGAGTGAAATTATGCCGAACAGTTTTTGCGTGCGTATGCTGCCGCGCGATCATATGACTCCTCACCGGCAAATGCTGCGACAAACTTTTCCCCGTTCCAGACTCCGATAAAAAACAGATTTTTCGTTTTGTCAAATCCCATCACCAGCTCCGCGAGCTCAACCGTTCCCACGCTAACACCGCGCAGAAGCTGGGATGCGGGTTGAAGCAGCAGGAGATCATAGATCTCTTCGTCAGGAATTTCATTGAATGCATACATGTAGACCTGTGCTGCATTCGTCAGATCAGAGGTGCAGAGTCTGATTGCAATCGCAGGATCCAGCTCATGCATCAGCCGTGCAAGCTCTGCATCATCATCGCCGCATCGGTCGTAAAGATCGTCAGCCAGCGCGTTCAGTTCCGCATCAGTCACCACAGTCATGTTGTCAGGATATTAGGTTTCTTTCATAGTTCAATAGATCTATTCAGGGCTTTGTGATTTTATGTATAGACCGCCCACGGAACGCATGCCTTCCACACGCCGTCCCGTCGTGTTTAACTCCTCCTTTCAGGAGTCGTTTCGGCCTGCTTACCGCTTCGCGGGAAAAACGGACCACACGGAAATACGCACGGAGAAAAAAACATCACGGAGCAGACGTGAACATCACAGAAATGAATTGTTTTCGAGTTCCGTGCTGTTCACGTCTGCTCCGTGATGTTTTTCGGTGATATTTCCGTGTGTTCCGTTTTTCCGTGGGAGGCAGGAATTAATAGACAACACCCGGGCGACTCATAAATTAAAAAACACAACGCCATCAATCATGCAGATTTAATCTCTTCCTACATCCAAACTGTTACCAGATGAAGGATGAAGAGATTGACTGGGCACTCTATCACCTCCTGCCGGAAAGCAGGCCGGTGACGATCTCTGCTCTCGTTGAACAGTGCGGGCTGTCGCGCGAAGTGGTGGAAGCATCCCTTGAACGGATGGAAAACAACTGCCTCATTGCGGTGATGGGCGAGTCCGTCAATCTCTTAAGTCTCTCGGACATGCTGATGATGAATCAGATGATGCATGACTCCAGCATGCCGGTTTATATCGAAAACGGAGTTATCAAGGCGAAGAAATAATGCTCAAACCAGAATCCTATATCTTACGAATCGGCCACCGGCCCGAACGCGATCAGCGGGTGACCACCCATGTCGGACTGTGTTCCCGCGCTCTTGGAGCAAGCGGCATGTACCTTGCCGCAGACGACAAAAAAGTTGCCGACAGCATTGCTGATGTTGCCCACCGGTTTGGCGGAACCTACTTCTGCGAAAACAATGTCAAATGGAAAAGCTGCATCAACAACTTCAAGAAAAACGGCGGAAAAGTTGTTCACCTTACCATGTACGGCCTGCGGCTTCAGGATGTGATCGCTGACATCCGCAAAGAGGAAAAAGTTTTGATCGTGGTCGGCGCAGAAAAAGTTCCAGGCGACATGTATGAGCTTGCGGACTACAATGTTGCGGTTGCCAACCAGCCGCACTCTGAGATCTCAGCACTCGCACTCTGTCTGGATCATCTCTACGAGGGAAAAGAGCTTGACCTTGCATTCCCTGACGCCGAGCTTGAGGTTCTGCCGACAAAAATCGGCAAGACGACCATCAAACACGATGAACATTCTGGTGACGACGCGTGAGTCCATCGGTTCTGGTTGCCGGATACACCACCCGCCACGTCGCTGCATCCGCAGCGCGTGCCGGATATGATGTGTATGCGGTGGATCATTTCTGTGATCAGGATCTGTTGTGGTGCACCAAAGACGTTCTCGCCTTTGACGAGCTGAGCGAACTGCCGTTCGCAATTGAAGAGATGCTCGCCCGTCATGAGGTTGATATGGTGGTGACGACCTCAGGCGCTGAACTTCTCAAGGTTCCCAAACGCTGCGGAACAGATCCAAAAGTCGCCGCACGATTCATGGACAAAGAAAAGACACAGGAGTTTTTTGAATCGATCGGTGTTCCGGTCCCAAGAAAACTCGGGGACGGCGAGTATCCGGCGATGATGAAGACGCTGTCGGGTGCCGGAGGATGGCGGAATGCCATTGTCAGAAACGACTCTGAACGTGCGGCATGGGAAGAGTTCGTGGAGCATGAACCATTCCTGATGCAGGAGGTTATCGAAGGACAGCCTGCAAGTGTCTCCTGCCTTGGCACCGGAACCGCGGCGAAAGCAGTTGCTGCAAACGAACAGATTCTTCGCGGCGGCGATTCCTGCGCGTACGCGTTTTCCGGATCGGTTACGCCGTGCACGCATCCGCTTGCCGGGCGGATGAAAGAGATCGCTGAAATTATTGTTGCGGCAAGCGGCTGCGTGGGTTCGGTTGGTGTTGATTTTGTGCTGACCGACTCAGAAGCATACGCAATTGAGATCAATCCAAGATTTCAGGGAACGGTCGAGACGGTGGAGGCGGCGACCGGTCTTAATCTGTTTGCGATGCATGCAGATGCCTGTCGCGGCGTTCTGCCGTCCGAGGTTCCTGCGGCCCGGCAGTTTTGTGTGCGGCGAATCATCGCAGCTCCTGAGGATCTTGTGATCCGCACCGACATGCGCGACCTTGCAAAAACCATCACCGACATTCCCTATCCTGGCCAGTCGTTTGAGGAGGGAGAGGTAATGTTTTCGGTGATCGGCTGCGGCCCTACCAGGGCAGAAGCCTTTGCCGCTCTGGATAAACATATTACCGACGCCGTCCTACATATAAAGACATGACGGCAATCACCGAGGAAGAACTTCAGAATCCGGCAATATATCAGTATCTTCACAAACTTGTGGGTGATGAGGGTATTGAACTTCTCCGCCGCTGCCCGAACGAGGAGTTAAGCGATGAGGATATCGCAGCCAAGACGGAGATCAACCTGAACTCTGTCCGCCATACGCTGTATAATCTGTATGAGCACCGGCTTGCCGAGTACCGCCGCATCAAGAACAGTGAAACCGGATGGCTGACGTATCTGTGGGTGATGCGGATGGACAATCTGAATACGGTTCTGAAGTCCGAGATGGAGACGGCGATGGGAAAACTTTCCTCCCGCCTGCGATATGATGAGGCGAATGATTTCTATCAGTGCAAAAACTGCGGAATCATGACGACCTTCAATAATGCTGTGAATACGAACTTTGCCTGTCCTGAGTGCGGAGAGATGCTGGTTCACTTTGATGACGAGTTGCTGATTACTGCACTGAGACGCCGCGTCGAAAAGATGCAAGAGGCGCTCGAAGATGCGTGAGAGTTACGAAAATATTCTTTTTTCCGCAGGTTGCGATGCGGGTGTTGTCAAACATTGCAGGGTTGTTGCCGAGACTGCGATGCAGTTTTCAGGAGATTCGGTGGATGATTCTCTGGTGTGTGCAGGATCAATGCTGCATGACATCGGCAGATCAAAGACGCATGATATTTCCCATGCACAGGAGGGAGCAGAGATCTGCCGAAGGCTTGGAGAATCTGATGCGCTCAGAAAAATTGTTCTCAAACACACGGGTGCCGGCCTCACTGCTGATGAGTGTACGATTCTCGGACTTGAGCCGATCGATTGCATGCCGCAGACGCTTGAAGAGAAGATTGTGGCGCATGCGGATAATCTGGTGAAGAGTTCGAAGGTAATTACGATTGAGGAGCGGATGATGCGAATTGCGGATCTGTCAACGAGGTCGAAACGGCGGATCTGGCGGCTCGCGATGGAGGTCGAGTTACTTTCTGAGTAAGGGTTTTTTTCGCTGCTCCGCCCACGGAAAAACGGAAAGTACGGAAATCTCACAGAAAACATCACGGAGCAGACGTGAACAACACGGAAATATTCCTAATACTTCGTATCAAGTTCTCCGACAAAAATTGAATTGGGATTTGATTTCCATACCAAATGATTTTTTTCAAATTCCGTGATGTTCACGTCTGCTCCGTGATGTTTTTTCCGTGCATATTCTGTGTGTTCCCGCGAAGCGGTAAGCAGGCTGCAGGCATGCGTTCCGATTTTCCGTGGGCGGAGCAACGAACAATGCCGGAAGCATGTGTTCCGCTTTTCCGTGGGCGGTTCACGAGCAAAGACTGCCACCCAACCCTGCGAAAGGAATATACCCCATCCTGCTGAAAAAATATACACTTCTTTGGACATGTAGCCAAGCCAGGATATGGCATCAGCCTCCTAAGCTGAAGATCTAGGGTTCGAATCCCTACATGTCCGTGTTTTTTGGAGTTTGCAAATATGGAATACCGAATGGTTACGGAAGGCTCAACAACATTTGCCGCGCCGGTGCAGGACGAAAACACCCAGTTTCCTCCGGGAACAGCCCCGGTGTTTTACAATACGAAGATGGAGTTCAACCGCGATATGACGGTGCTCCTTCTTTCACATCTGAAGCCTGCCGAGTATCTTGACTCGATGGCCGCGACCGGCGTCCGCGGTCTTCGCGTGGCCCACGAAACTGGAACTCCGGTCATCATCAATGACCGCGACTCAGCAGCGGTTGCGATGATTGAGGAGAATGCAAAAGTTGTCGGCGGAGACATTCGCGTGACCTGCGATGATGCGAACCGGATGATGTGCGGCAAGTACTTTGATGCAATTGATCTTGATCCGTTTGGCACTCCGGCACCCTTTCTTGATGCGGCTTCGCGTGCCGCGCGACATTTTCTGTTTGTGACGGCCACTGATACGGCCCCTCTTTGCGGAGCGCATCTGAAGGCAGGGATTCGGCGATACTTTGCAACGCCGAAAAACACCGAGTATCATGCTGAGGTCGGGCTTCGGATGATGATGGGCGCAATGGCAAAGGAGCTGGTCAAGTACGATCGCGGTATGGAACCGATCTTAAGTTTTGCAAGAAATCATTACTTCCGCTCCCACGTCCGCGTCCTCAACCGGGTGACGGATGCGGATAGAACGATGGCTGAGATAGGGTTTGTGATGCAGTGTCCGAAGTGTCTCTATCGCGCTGAGCAGAAGGGGTCACTGCTGCCAAAATCTCATGCATGTCCGTACTGCGATGCAGAGACCGAACCGATAGGTCCGCTGTGGATGGGGCCTTTGCAGGACAAAGAGGTGATCGCATCCCTGATTGAGACGCTGCCCTCGATGCAGTTCGGTACCGCAAAGCAGATGGATAAAGTTCTCCGCCAGCTTCTTGCGGAGCCTGACACCTGCACCTTCTATGATTACCATGTGATCTCGCGAAACATCCGCGTCTCGCCGCCTCCAATAGATGAGATGATTGCCGGGCTGAATGAGCTTGGCTACTCTACGGTGAGGACGCATTTTTCGGTTACCGGCATTAAGACCTCAGCTCCTCTGCATGTGATCGAGGAGTGGATTAGGGCATGGAATGAGGAACTCGGACTGCCGTAATTTTTTCAACGTGATGTCGTTCGTGTTTTAAAAAAAATCTTACCGCATAACTCCCATTTTGAAAAAATATAAAAAATAGTTGGTATAATAGAGAGAGCTTCATCTATTTTTCATAACATACTGATGCTGATGTTTCCACTACGCCTGCGATGTACTTGGATACTTCGACATGAAATGGGTGAATCAGGTATGCGTTCATGTCTTCGATTGAGGAGAAGTGCGTGACTAAGAGAATGTCATATGCAGACGGGCCTGGGCGGATGTTTTTTTCGACCTGGACGTCACGCAGAACGTCGATGTTTCCTTTCATGCTGAGAAGTGTTGATTTTGCCTGGTCGATGTTTTTCTGGTCTTTGAGTTTGATGAGCAGGGTGTTGGTTATCATTTTTGAACCTCTATATTTTTCGTGTTAGAAGCGGTATTTCTAACAGTCGACTACTCATAAGTAGGTTATCTATGCTTATCAAAGACTACTATAATCACGATTATGCCAAAATGCTGGCAGATAGAATTTCCGAGAGGTACGAGGCTCTGGATAGGGACGGGTTTGTTGCTGATGTTACGGCGGCGGTGGAGGGGAAGGAGTACACCCAGCGGATGTATGCTATTGTGGAGGTGTTTGACCGCTACCTGCCTGAGTATCCGGAAACCATCAAATTGTTTGGAGAGATGTTAGGGCCGAAGCTGTCCTCAATTGGAGATATGTATTCTGAGGGGATGTGGCTTGCTCCGATTGGGAAGTATGTGGAGGCTCACTGCGTTGAGTATCCGGAACATTTTACTGCGTCGGTTATGTTTGTTAAGGAGCTTACGAAAAGGCATACCGGGGAGTTTGCGATGCGACCGCTGATTGTGGCGTATCCGAAAAAGAGTATGACGGTTTTGAGACGGTGGAGTCTGGAAAAGAATGTGTTTGTGAGGCGGTTATCGAGCGAGTGTATGCGGGTGAGTCTGCCGTGGGCGAAGAAGATGACGGCGGCGGTGGAGCAGTTTGATCTCTATGTGGAGATTTTGAGCAATTTGCGTTATGATGAGGATACGTATGTTCAGCGGACGGTTGCGAATAATCTGAATGATCTGTATAAGTATGATTCTGAGAAGGCGCAGTTTATTGTGGATGCCTGGATGAGGAATAATCCAACAAAGGCGACGTTGTGGATTATTCATCATGGGAGTCGGAGCTTGCGAAAGAAATAGTTCGGGAGTTTACTCCCGATCTTCATCGGCAGTTGTCCGATGAGTACGATCAAGCCATATCACACAAGATCAAAGAAACTCCCAAGCATTTCACGCGAGGAAACCGGCATCAGATGCGCATATGACCCAAGCGTTTTATGCACAATCGCACCGTCGCGGCCGTCGGCAATGCCTACACCCCGGTCGAGCCGGTACGCATACTTCACGCAGTCATCCATAGAAATTCCGCTGTAATGGAACTCATGGCCCCGGATAGGAAAACTCCTGCCCGCAATATTCGCCGTCCCGACCACATACCCAAGCGCTTTTTTGACGGGCATCCTTGTGTCGCCCGCAAACACCCCGCACATCTCAGCAGCAAGCTCGCCCTCCCGTCCCTGCCAGCCGCGCTCAAGTGTTAGCGACCGCGTCAGATACATCAACCCTCCGCACTCAGCATAGATCGGCACATCATTTGCCGCGGTCTCCAACACAGCCTCACGCATCGAATCATTCGCCTCAAGCTCTTTTGAAAACAGCTCAGGATACCCGCCGCCGAAAATATACCCGTCAGCGTCCGGCAACCGGTCATGCATCGGACTAAAATACACAACATCCGCACCAAGACTGCGTAAAACCGCCGCGAGCTCCCCGTAATAGAAATTAAACGCCTCATCATACGCAACCGCAATCCGCGTCCCAGACGCCGGCTCCGAAGAAAGCATCCGGCTGACATCATTCTCCGGGAAGGAACACTCCTTTGCAACCGCACGAACCGCGTCCATATCCACATACTCCCCGATAACATTGGTAATAAAATCGATCCGCTCGAAAAACTCAGAGTTATCAGACCCTTCGCGAAACGGAACAAGGCCCAGATGCCGCATCGCAAGCTCCATCTCTGGCCTGCGCGGCACCGCGCCCAGAACAGGAATGCCGCAGTAATGCTCAATCGCCTGCTTCGCCTTACTGATATGGCGGTCGCCCATCACATTATTCAAAATCACTCCTGAAATCCGCACATCAGGATCAAACGCCGCAAACCCCTTCACGAGAGCCGCCGCGCTCCGCGTAATGCTTCGCGCATTCACCACCAGAACAACCGGCAGATCAAACAGCTTCGCAACCGACGCCGTGCTCCCGACATCAGTAAACGCATCGACGCCCTCATACAGACCCCGGACCCCTTCAACAATCCCGTACTCTGCCCCTTTCGCACCGTAGGCAAAAAGCCCTGCTGTTTCCTCAGGAGTCTGCACAAAGGTATCAAGATTATAGCACGGCCGGCCGGTGACCCCTGCAAGATAGGACGTATCGATGTAATCCATCGCAACCTTATAGGTCTGGACCGAAGACTCCTTTGCAAGCAGTCCTGCGACTGCGAGCGTCACGCTCGTTTTTCCTGCGCCCGACCGGTCACCTGAGATCAGCAGCGACTTCATACCAGACTCCGCAGCACCGCCCCGAACTCGCTCTCCACAATCTCATGCACGCCAAGCGTCTTCGGATGCAGATCGATCTCGACCACCACATGCGCATGCCCCTGATCCTTCAGCGGCCCAACCTGACGCGGGCCGTTTGTCACCGAAAACACCGTGGTCTCAGAGAGAGACTCAGGAGTGAGTGCATGCGGAACGCCGACAAGCAGAACAAAGTCAGGCTTCACCTCAGCAATCCGTGCGGCGATCGCAGAACCGTTTGCCCCGTACTCATCAAGCGCTCCGATCAGTTCAGGGTCAACCCCGCGGGCACGCATCTGTGCAAGAATCGCGGATGCATCGCCCCGCACTTTTGGCAGACCGCGTTCCTCAAGGTTTGCGATATAGAGAATGTCTGCATCAGGAACCGCGTCATGCAGTGCGAGCAGCTCGTCGGCAAACATATACGCGGTCTCCTTTTTGGCATTCATAATCGCCATGCCGCGTTTGCCGGACTTGGCAAGCGTGATGAGCTCTTTTGCCGCAACATGCTTCAAGTCGCCCCGCGATGGTGCGATGTATGTTTTGCAGGCAGCACCGCGGGCACGTTCTGTTGCGTTTGCCGCAGCAAGAACGCTCCTTTGCCGGTCAAGCTCCTCGGCAGTTATCCAGCCTGCCGCAGCTGCCGGCTCAAGTGCTGCAATCACGCCGTCGATGTTTTCGCGAAATCCTGCATGAATATCCACCGCAATTGCGGGCGTTGCAATGCCGGACGCCTCGATTGCCGCCTCCATATCCTCGCCGATGATCATGGATACACAGGTGCCGACAACTGCGATCTTCTTTGGCGCAAACTCTTCTTCGGCATACCGAAGCACGTCCTCAAGCAGTCTCTGGCCGCCGAAGATGAACTCCTCGTCTCCGAGGGATGTTGTCAGAACGCGGATACCGTCCTCTTCCAACAGGCGTGCATGCTTGAAGGAGCAGCCGGACGGACCGTGCAGGATAGCAAGGTCAACATCCAGGTCCCGCAGCGTGTAGAGTGCTGCGACGATCGAACTCGGGCGGGGCTGAACATATCTCATTTCTTTTATCTCCATGTTTTTGCGGCAAGGAGGACACAGCCTCCGGTTTGTTCGGCGAACTCAAGCGCTGCGGATTTTGCGGTGTCAAGCGTTGTGAAAACTGCATCAGCAGTTGCAGCAGCAGCGGCGGAGCCGCTGCCGGACTCAGCAATCAGCAGTGTGCGTGCGGGAGCTACTCCTGCAATGGCGCGATTAATCTCAGATGCCGGAAACCCTTCGCAGACCGCATGATGCTCCATGCCGATCACAAGAATCACCGGAAGGCCGGGGCGCATTTTGCGCAGGTATGCTGCGGCTTCAATGGTGTTGTCGGCATTGGTGCCGCTGTTGGCATTGTCAAGGACTACAACTCCCCTCTCTTCAAGAAGGCACATCCGGCCGGGAAGGGCGGTAAAGTCTGCGAGTTTTTCCACCGAAAGGCCGAGCAAAATTCCTGCTGCGGCGGCAGTAGAGAGTGCGGCGCGGTATCCGGCAAGGCTGAGAAGCGGGTTTACCAGCTCGCCGCCGTCCCACGAAAGCGTGTCAGCAGACACGCTGACGAGTTCCTGAGTGACATGCCACTCAGGCATCGCCGGAACACCTTCAGGCACAAGGACGGTTTTGCACCATTCAAGGCTTTTGCATTTTTCGGCGACTGCACTTTTCGTTCCTGCGGCGATTTTATAGTCATCCGCAGATGTCAGAATCCCAAGTGTTCCAAAGCCTGCAACGCCTGCGGACTCCTCAGCAATCAGCCACTCGGCACCACAATTCTTTGCAGCATCACAGGCATCAATCACCGAGGCAGGCGTGATGCTTTTTTTCCAGAGAAATTTTTTCTCAGGGTATGCAAACGTGCCGCTGCTTGTATGCAGAATACCGCGACCGTTCATCAACGAGGCGAGAGCGAACGCGGTTGTGGTCTTACCGCGTGCTCCGGTGATCTCAACGGAAACTGCGGGCGCAGTCACGAGATCCCGCACCATCTCATGATGCGTGAGGCATCTCGCTTTTGCAAGAAGATGATATGCAGGGTTCAGATGCACGGGGGCAGTTACCAGATCATAGGTTTTCTCAGCCGCAGCGTCAGCGGGAAATCCGGTTCCCCGGTACACATCCACCGCATCAACATCATCGCCGCGCAGCCGCAAAGCTCTGGCAATGTCGCATCCGCCGTGAATTGTGTCAAGGACCAGCACCCGCATAGATGTTTAGAGATGTGCTGCTACTGCGTTCTCGGCATTTTTCAGCATAAGTTCTGCAAGCAGCGGGTCAATGCCGATGGGTTCGGCATACACGACCGGAATTTCTTTGCCGCTCTCAAGTGTGAAGACACCACGGTTTGAGCCGCTCTCAAGACCAAGGAGCCCCGGGATGTCGCGGAGAACATGGATTCCTTTGGCAAGGAACAGGGGAACAACGACCAAGAGGTCAAGATCTTCTGCTCGCATCGCATCAAGGCCCTCCGGAACGGTCGGGACGCTGTTTTCCATGAAACAGGACTTTATCAGATATTTATCAGTTTTATCCGCCATCATCTGCGCGGTCGTGGTGATGAGTTCTTTATTGTACTGAAGTCTGCTTCCGTGGCCGACAAGCAGGAGACCATTTTTGCTCATGATAGTGTATTGGCGGCGAGAGGTTAAAAAAAGTGTGAAAAATGGATGTGGTTCGTAACACTCTGATGTTGGGGGCGTCTTTGTATGTGGTCTCGCTTGAAAAAAGAACCGCAAATCCACGCAAATCTCGCCCTTCGGGCTCCACAAATCGCATTTGCGAACCGTCGCTCTCATCCCGCCGGA